>CBIMFG010001228.1:0-2160 GCA_966243125.1 uncultured Niastella sp. | reverse complement strand
TAGGAATGGTAGAGATTCTGCCGGCTTCCCGCGTAATAACAATATTTCTTAAGCTGATCAATGCCGGTACTAACTGCTCGGCAAGGGATTTGTTAGTTGGGTCCTTTATCAATAGCGAGTTATTATTCCACATGCTATTAAAATAAGTACGGCTATTTTCCAATGCCGTACTTATTTTAACCAGATCATCGCCCGCATCGTAGTAGGCAATTCTTGATTCCAGGTATTTATTGAAATCGGGTAACAACGTTTTTTTTATACTGTCGGGAAACAGCTTGCATCGTAGCAAACCGGTGTTTAACAAATTGGCTTCGTCGATGATGGTTTGCCGCCGGCCTTCAAATTTTGTTGAAGCCATTCCAAAAGTAAAGGCAAGCAACAACGCCATTAACCCCATCAACGCACCTTCAGCCGTGCCTAAACTTACGTTCTTGTCGGGGTGATGATGAGCGATCTTTTTCTTTACCCTATAGCCCAACCAGTTCAACACATAAATGATGACGAAAAAAACGACAGCAATCACCATCGCATTCACCTGAAAAAGATTTTCCCGAAGCGAATTCATGACTTACATATAAAAGGAAATTTACGAATGATTTAAAACCCGCACATGGGTTAACAGTAAAATGCAAAGAAGCCATCCGCCTGGCGGAATGGCCTCTTTGTTATTGGTTTTTCTTACTTATTTACTTACACTTTTTGCAGCTTCAACAATTACAGCAGCAACTTTTGCGGGTTGTGATATAAATACCACGTGACTGCCTTTTATTTCGGTGATCTTTGAATTAGAGCGTTTGTACATATTCCGTTCAATGTCGGGATTAATCGCTTTGTCTTCAGTAGCTACAATCCCAAAGGCTGGTTTATGTCTCCAGGCAGCATCAGTAATGGTGGTAGCAAATCCTTTGGCATAAAAAGCGCCTTGTGATGCGTACATGAAATCAGCTTGTGCCTGGCTCAGATCGGCACAAAAACCGGCGTGGTACTTTTCCTTGCTGAAATAAAGAATGCCATTTTCATCGGGAGGCAGAATGCCAAATTCAGGAGCCGGAGGCGCTGACTGGGCCCATTGCAAGGTTGATTCGCCGTTATCGGGCTGAAAGGCGGCAATATACACCAGGGCTGCTACTTTGGGGTGATTACCTGCTTCTGTAATAACAGAACCGCCCCAGGAGTGACCGGCCAGTATAGTTGGGCCATCTTGCTTATCCAACGCCAGTTTGGTTGCCTTTACATCGTCTTCCAGGGATGACAGTGGGTTTTGAACAACGGTTACGTTGTAACCTTTTTTGGTGAGCTCTTCATATAAACCTTTGTAACCTGAACCATCGGCAAACGCGCCGTGAACCAATACTACATTCTTTACCTGCTGGGCATCTGCTTCGGTTACTGTGGTGGTAGTGGCAAAAATGGCCATGGCGGCCGCTATAAGAATGTTTTTTAATGATCTCTTTTCCATATTGTTTGTTGTTGAGTGTTTTGTTTGTTTCAACACTACAAAGATGCGATGGAAAAGGAGGGTGGGTGATGGGCTGATTTCCCGGATAGTTGTAATTATTTCCCCTTTATCTGGCTGCAGGTAATTTCAACCTTGTTGGTAGTAGTTAATTTTTCTCCTGCCAGGGGCACACTTACCAGGCGGCTTTCAATTAAAACTACTGCGTTGCCATTCTTATCAATGGATACGATGTTCCCGGTTATTTTACCGGCTTCATTCCCGTTCTGGAAAAACAGGGCGGGAGTAGTTTGTTGTTGAAACCGGCCCTGGTCTAAATGAATGACAATATCCGACAGTTTAATGATCTCATTGGCATTGTGGCTTACCAGTATGGTGGTTAACGCATAGCGCTGGTGTATTTCTTTTAAAGTATCCTGCAGGTATACCCGCATTTCATTGTCAATGGCCGATAAAGGTTCGTCTAACAATAAAATGGCAGGTTTATTGGCAATGGCCCTTGCCAGCGCCACCCGTTGCTGTTGCCCACCGGAAAGCGTTTGAATTTTTCTGGCAGCCAGATTGGTTAACCCGGTTACCTCCAGCAGTTCATCTACCAAAGTGGGCGATTCATTTTTGCCCAATGCAAACAAAATGTTTTCCCGCACATTCATATTGGGGAATAAGGCATAGTCCTGAAATACAAAACCAATTCTTCGCTGCTG
>CBIMFG010001227.1:0-2163 GCA_966243125.1 uncultured Niastella sp. | reverse complement strand
ATACCTATATGAAAGATGGGAAGAAGCTGTTGTCGGAGATTGCGGCATTAAGTCCGGTGCCGGTTCATGTACGGGCGCATAATTTACTCACCAGTGGCGATGGAACGCCAGCCTTGAAGTGGGGTTCTACCAATGCCTATACCGAAGATGCCAATGGCAACCCGGTGTACAACTGGACCATCACCGACAGTATTTTTGATACCTATGTAAAGCGAGGTATGAAACCGCTGGCGCAAATCGGCTTTATGCCCGAAGCGCTATCGAGCCATCCGCAACCTTATAAACACGATTGGAAACCCGGCCAATCCTACACTACAATCTTTACCGGTTGGGCCTATCCGCCCAAGGATTATAAAAAATGGGCGGCGCTGGTGTATGAATGGGTAAGCCATTGTGTAAAGCGCTATGGAAAAAAAGAAGTGGAAAGCTGGTATTGGGAATTATGGAATGAACCGAATGGCGGTAATGGCTACTGGAAAGGAACCGTACAGGATTATTGCAAGTTGTATGATTATACTTCCGACGCGCTGAAACGCGCTTTGCCAACAGCCCGGTTGGGCGGTCCGCATGTTACGGGACCCGCAGGCAGTGGCGCAGCCCAGTTCCTGAAAACGTTTTTGAATCATTGCATCAGCGATACCAATGCCGCCACTGGTAAAATAGGCGCGCCGCTCGATTTCATCGCCTTTCATGCTAAGGGCGCACCCCGCATTGTGAATGCACATGTGCGCATGGGTATCAGCAACCAGTTGCGCGATATCAGCAGTGGGTTCGAAATAGTATCCTCCTTTAAAGAATGGAAACATTTGCCCATTGTAATAGGGGAGAGCGATCCTGAAGGTTGTGCTGCCTGTGGCATGGCTACCAATCCGGAGAATGCGTATCGCAATGGCACCATGTATTCATCATACACCGCTGCAGTCTTTGCCCGCAAATATTTACTGGCCGATTATTATAAAGTGAACCTGCTAGGGGCCGTAAGCTGGTCGTTTGAGTTTGAGAACCAGCCCTGGTTCTATGGCTTTCGCGACCTGGCCACTAACGGCGTTGACAAACCGGTTCTAAACATATTCCGGATGTTTGGTATGATGAGCGGAAAACGGGTAGCTGTAACCAGCGATCAGATGTATCCCTTATTCAACATCCGCGATTCAGGAGTTAGAAAAGAAACCACCGACGTTGGCGCCATTGCCGCCAAAAGCGATCACTCCGCCACGGTCATGGTTTGGAATTACCACGACGATGACACCACTGGTAAACCTGCCACTGTGGTATTGCATTGCAGCGGTCTTACCGGTAAACAGGTTACGCTGAAACAATACCGCATAGATGCCGATCACAGCAACTCCTATGAAGTGTGGAAGAAAATGGGTTCGCCACAACAACCCACTGCCGAACAAATTGGGCAATTAGAAAAAGCCGGACAACTGGAACAAACCGCCGCCTCAAAAGAAACCTTAAAAAATGGGTTATTACAGTTGAACATGCAACTCCCCAGACAAGGGATCGTCTTTATAAATGTTGAATATTGAATGTTCAATGTTGAATGTTGAAGTTGAAGAAATGAAGAATGAAAAATTAGGAATGAGGAATGAGAAAATGAATGCCGGGTAACAAAGAACATAAAACAAAGAACATAGAACTTAGAACATAGAATTGCCATATGAATAGAATTTTTATCTACCTGATAGCTTTGTTATTGCCAGCAACGATTTTTTCTCAAAGAAAAATGGAATACCTGAACAGAGGTATTGTTGCCATACCCGATGGAAAAGGACATGCTTTTGTAAGCTGGCGCATGCTGGCCACCGACGCGGATGATATTGCTTTTAATGTATACCGTTCGGCTAATAATGCAAAGGCCATTAAGCTGAATACAAAACCCATCACAGCGGTAACTTCTTGGCTCGATGAAAAAGCAGACGCTGCTCAAACCTATACATACCAGGTTGCAGCTATTGTAAATGGCAAAGAAATAAAAGACGACCGCACCTATACCCTGAAGGCTGCTGCTCCTGCCTATATTTCTATTCCCTTAAAAACGCCCGCCGGTTATGCACCCAACGATGCCAGTGTAGGCGATCTGGATGGAGATGGAACCTACGAGATCATTTTACACCAGGCCGGCAAGGGAAAAGATAATTCACAAAATGGGATCACCGA
>CBIMFG010001226.1:0-2165 GCA_966243125.1 uncultured Niastella sp. | reverse complement strand
CTTCAGATCGCGGGGCACAGTAGAACCACCAGCCAGTACAATAGCATGGTATTCGCGCAACAGATCGTTGATGCGTACATTCACACCCACGTTGGCATGGCAGCGGAAGGTTACACCTTCTTCTTCCATCAGCTTTATTCTTCTGTCAATTACCCATTTCTCCAGTTTAAAATCAGGTATGCCATAGCGTAACAAACCACCAGGCTGATCATCGCGCTCAAACACGGTTACTGAATGACCTGCATAGTTCAACTGCGCAGCGGCAGCCAAACCAGCCGGACCAGAGCCAATTACGGCTACTTTTTTACCGGTACGCACATGTGGTTTGCGTGGTTTTACAAATCCTTTATCAAAAGCTATTTCTATAATATGCTTTTCAATTTCTTCAATGGTAATAGCCGGTTGGTTTATACCCAGTACACAGGCGCTTTCGCATGGCGCAGGGCAAATACGGCCGGTAAACTCAGGAAAGTTATTGGTGGAGGTAAGAATGTCATAGGCTTCCTGCCAGCTCTTACGATATACCGCATCATTAAACTCAGGTATCACATTACCCAGCGGGCATCCGCTGTGGCAAAAAGGAACCCCACAATTCATACAACGTGCCGATTGCTGGTTCAGCTTTTCATCGCTGTAACGCTCAACAAATTCATTGTAATCTTTTAACCTGTCCTCTACTGGTTTTTTACCCGGCAATTCCCTGGTAAATTCTAAAAAACCCGTTGGTTTACCCATTTTCTATTAACAGTTTTTCTTTTTTAAATTGATGTTTTCGTAACTAAAGCCGCAGTTTAAGGTTTCAGGTTTAAAGTTTAAGGTGCTGCCGCGCTTTTTAGTTTCCCGGCTATTTGTAGTGATTTCCGACATTCGGAAACCACCTCAAACCTTATACTTTATACCTTGTACTACTTCTTCTTGGCGCTTTGCTTTACTTTGCTTTTTTCCTGCAGGGCTTTTTTGTAATCTGTCGGGAACACTTTAATAAAGTTCTTCAGTTGGTTCTCGAAATCATCCAGTACAAAACGAGCTACAGCACTTCCTGTATAAGCATAGTGTCGGGTGATCATATCGTTCAGCGCCTGTGCATCTTCTGCAGTCAGCGGATCGAGGTCAACCATTTCTTTGTTGCAAAGTGTAGCAAATTGTTGTTTCACATCGTACACATAAGCAATACCACCACTCATACCGGCAGCAAAGTTGCGGCCTGTGGCGCCCAGTATCACTACGCGGCCACCGGTCATGTATTCACAACCGTGATCGCCCACACCTTCTACAACCACTTCGGCGCCTGAGTTACGAACACCAAAACGTTCACCGGCCTTACCTCTGATGTAAGCTTCACCAGATGTTGCGCCATAGAAGGCAACGTTACCAATGATGATGTTTTCTTCCGGTACATAGCTCGAATTTTTGGGCGGATATACGATCAGCTTGGCGCCGCTCAATCCTTTACCAAAATAGTCGTTGGCATCACCTTCCAGCTCAAGGGTTACCCCTTTTGCATTGAAGGCGCCAAAGCTTTGTCCGGCAGTACCAGTGAAATTAAAGTGAATGGTATCATCAGGCAATCCTTCGCCTTTGTATTTCTTCGAAATCTCGTTCGATAAGATAGTACCGATGGTTCTGTCGGTATTCTTTACCGGGAAGGAAGCAGCAATGCGTTCCTGTTTGTCGAGCGCTGGTTGAGCAGCCTTCAACAGTTTCCAGTCTAATACATCGGCAATACCATGGTCTTGCTCTTCCTGTTTGTATAAACCAGTATATTGGCCAGTAGGTTCTTTGTATAATACAGGGCTCAGATCGAGCTTGCTGGTTTTCCAGTGATTGATGCCTTCACGCATTTCAAGGCAATCAACCTGGCCAACCATTTCATTAATGCTGCGGAAGCCCAGTTCAGCCATGATCTCACGCAGATCCTGCACCAGGAACTGGAAGAAGTTCACTACATGATCGGCGTTACCTGTAAAGCGTTTGCGCAATTCAGGGTCTTGTGTAGCCACCCCAACCGGACAGGTATTCAAGTGACATTTACGCATCATGATACAACCTTCAACCACCAGGGCTGCTGTTGCAACGCCCCACTCTTCTGCTCCCAGTAAGGTAGCAATAGCTATATCACGACCGGTTTTCATTTGGCCATCGGCCTGTACGGTAACGCGGCTGCG
>CBIMFG010001225.1:0-2166 GCA_966243125.1 uncultured Niastella sp. | reverse complement strand
ATATGCTTATGCCTGTTATTACTGTTAAGCCATGAAATTTTTTCACAATGTCCCACTGTAGTACCCAGCCAAACACTTACTTCTCCTACCTGCCCCGGCGGCAATGATGGTAAAATTTCAATAAGTGTTTCAACCGGAAAGCCTCCATTTACGTATGCATTAATAAGCCCCTCGCCCATAACGGCGCCTCCCCAATCGGGCAATGAGTTCACCGGATTGATTGCTGGCTCCTACACCTACCAGGTAACTGACTTCTGTGGTAATTTCCAAACCAGAACCGTTACATTAGCAGATGGAAATGCGGGCTCCTTTTATGCGAACCGGGGAAATCCGCAATATGTAGATTGCGATTCTTTTTACATTCCCTATTCTATTGGCGGCACCAACGGAATCATTCGACCGCCGTATACTATTACATTGAAGCTGCCTACTGGTGAAACGTTCACCCATTTGTTCAACAGCAACGATTTGCGCCCACCCAATCTCGGATCTATAATAATAGATACTTTCCGTTTCAGATTCCACCATATTAAAGGACAATTTGACGAATTACCCTTCACTATGTCGAATGGTTGTGGCTATACCACTACTGCTACCGGCTATTTATACGGGATGGATATGCGCGCTGACAGAACACTGTATGGCTGCCAATCGCTTACCTATACACTGGATAAAAATGCAGACAACACGCCTGGCAGTACTTACAAAACCCATTGCAACACCATTACCTATACGCTGATCAGTCCTACAAATGTTGTCTTAGCTACTCAAACCAATAACTCTGCTTTTTCCGGTTATCCGCCAGGAAATAACTACCGGGTAGTGCGGGAAGACTGCTGTTCAAAAGACAGCATTTATTTCAACTGGGAACAGCGGCCTAAATGGAAAATGTATCCCTCCGCTTCGGCAGCTTATACGTGCAAAGAAGGAACTGCAGGCGTATCGATCTCTATGCTTAATCCCACCCCCATTGATGTTATTATAGCCGCCGGCCCACCATCTGTTACCTTTGCCGATGGTACTGTACATAACTATATATACCCTGATACGATCAGAGGCATTGGAGTAAGCGGTAATGCACCAACACTTAATGCTTTAGGCGCAGGAACATATACCTTCATTGGGATTGACACCTGTGGCGTACGCGACACTACTATCTTCACCATAACACCAGCGCAAGTGCGGCATTCCAGCTTATCTGCTACGCTTAAAAAGGGATGTGTGGATGATAACAAAATTCTCTTTACAGCCCAGTCAAACTCAAATGCGTATGATGGTTATGTCATCATCGCAGGCAAGTCAGTTAGTGCGGCGTGGTTTCCGGTAATAGATTCGGTGGTGAATTTACCGGCCGGCACCTATAGTGCTAAATATTATTATGACAAGCAGGGAGGCACCCCGTATTATTTAAAAGGCATGAGCGCTTATAGCTGTGATGTTTTAAGTTCAACCATTGTAATACCTGCCTATACACAACCAGCTTTTGGCATGGAGCCAGCCATTGCCGTTTGCAATATCCTTCGTAACATAGCGCTGTTGCCCGATAGCACCAAAGGCGTTTCTCCTTACACTTATCGCATCGCCGCAGGCGCTACCACTACAGCATTCCAAAACAGCAATGTTTTTACAGGCTTAACCGCAGGCACTTATACGCTGCAATTGGCCGATGCCTGTAACAACAGTTCCTCAAAAGCAGCGATCATTGATACACTCAGCGTACCGCTGTTAAGCGCTACCGGCACTGCCTGTGTGGGCAGCAATACCATTCTTTCAATGCCAGCGATCCCGTATTATACCTACAGCTGGCAACGTCCCAACGGCAGCATGGTGAACGGAAATACGCTTACGTTGAATCCGCTCACCACGAACGATTTGGGTACGTATGCAGTTGCTGCAACCAGTAATATCAATGGCTGTATCAACACTAAAACGCATACCGTAAAAGTGAGTAATTGTGCTATCTCTGGTGTACTCCCCATGCTCCTGTTGCAATTTGATGGCAACCGCCGGGGTAACACCGTTGTATTACAATGGAAAACCGCTGAAGAAATAAATACCAGTCATTTTATAGTGGAAAGAAGCACGGATGGCATTCATTTCAACGGCATTCAAAAAGTGCTGGTATCAGGAGAAAGCAGCGCTAACTACACAGCAACCGACTATCAG
>CBIMFG010001224.1:0-2166 GCA_966243125.1 uncultured Niastella sp. | reverse complement strand
TAGCGAGGGAGAGATAATGAAGAATTCTTTAAACATGTAAAACACAATTGATCAAGGTATGTTAACCACTATAATAGTAGGTTTATTGGCCCTGGGCTTAGGAATAGGTCTGGGCAAAGTTATTTTTGCCAAAAACACCCAACTAAAAATCGATGAGGCCGAAAGTCAGGCCCGCAAACTCGTTGCCGATGCGCAAACGAATGCCGAAACCATTAAACAGCAAAAGCAGCTCGAAGCCAAAGAGAAGTTCCTGTCACTGAGAGCCGAGTACGATAAAGAAGTAAACGAGCGCAACCGCAAATTGCAGGAAACCGAAAACCGCGCCCGCCAGAAAGAACAGAGCATCAATGCCAAAAGCGACCAGCTCGACAAACAGATCAAGGAAAACGAAGCCATAAAAGATAACCTGAACCGCCAGATAGAAGTAGTGAACCTGAAGCGCACCGAGCTGGAAAAACACCAGGAAGAACACATTCGCCGCCTTGAAAAGATTGCTGGCTTAACTGCAGAAGAAGCTAAAAAACAATTAGTTGAAAGCTTAAAACAGGAAGCCCACACACAAGCGTTGGCCCTGCAACAGGAAATTGTTGACGATGCTCGTCAAAAAGCCAACAAGGAAGCCCGCAAGATCATTATTCAAACCATTCAGCGTACCGCTGCTGAGCAGGCTATCGAAAACTCCATCACTGTATTCAACCTCGAAAGCGATGAAATAAAAGGCCAGATCATTGGTCGTGAAGGCCGTAACATCCGTGCTATTGAGGCCGCTACCGGTGTTGACCTGATCGTTGATGATACCCCTGAGGCCATCATCCTTTCTTCATTTGACCCCCTTCGCCGCGAAATTGCCCGCCTGAGCTTGCAAAGGCTGGTAGCCGATGGCCGTATTCACCCCGCCCGTATTGAGGAAGTGGTTGACAAAACCCGCCGCCAAATTGAAGAGCAGGTGATTGAAATTGGCGAACGTACTGTAATTGAATTAGGTATCCACGGTTTACATAAAGAGCTGGTTCGTATAGTAGGTAAAATGCGTTTCCGTTCTTCATACGGTCAAAACCTGCTGATGCACAGCCGCGAAGTAGCCAACCTGTGTGGTATTATGGCTGCTGAATTAGGTTTGAACCCCAAACTGGCTAAACGTGCCGGCCTGTTACATGATATTGGTAAAGTGCCCGATGAGGAAAGTGAACTGAGCCACGCCCTGTTGGGAGCCAAGCTGGCTGAAAAATATGGTGAGAACCCAGCCGTAGTAAACGCTATTGGCGCCCACCACGATGAAATGGAAATGCAATATGTGATCTCTCCCATTGTACAGGCCTGTGACGCCATTAGCGGCGCCCGCCCGGGTGCACGCCGTGAGATCATGCAACAATACCTGCAACGTATTAAAGATCTGGAGAACCTGGCGCTGAGCTATCAGGGAGTTGAAAAAGCCTACGCTATTCAGGCTGGTCGAGAGTTGCGCGTAATTGTAGAAGCAGAAAAAGTAACCGATAACGACTCAGACAAGCTGAGTTTCGACATCGCCCAGAAGATCCAAACCGAAATGACCTTCCCCGGTCAAATTAAAGTTACCGTGATCAGGGAGAAAAGGGCTGTAAACGTAGCCAAATAAGAAATAATTCAGGAAAATCCGGGGTTTTAGGAAATTTAGAATGATAAATTCATTTTTTTAGTTACCTTTGCCTCCCCAAATTTTAACGTCATGAATGCAGCAGTTCAATTTGTACATGAGCAGTTGACAGGTAAAAAAGAGTTCCCGAAGTTTAAAGCGGGTGACAATATAACTGTGAACTATAAAATTATCGAAGGTGGTAAAGAGCGTATCCAAAGCTTTCGTGGCGATGTTATCAAACGCCAGGGACAAGGTGGTACTGCTACATTTACTGTACGTAAAATCTCCGATAGTGTAGGTGTTGAAAGAACATTCCCTATTTTTTCGCCCAATATTGATTCTATTGAGTTGAATAAAACAGGTCGTGTTCGCCGTGCTAAGCTTTTCTACCTGCGTGAACGCAGTGGTAAGAGCGCTCGTATTAAAGAGAAACGCATGAACACAGCTGTAGTGGCTAAATAACCACTGGTACATAAAACTACTTAAAGCGTCTTCTTGGCTCAGCTGAGAAGACGTTTTTGTTTTTGGTAAGCACTCCCTTACTTTGTTAA
>CBIMFG010001223.1:0-2167 GCA_966243125.1 uncultured Niastella sp. | reverse complement strand
CATTCGCGAAAAAGAACCCCGGCCAGGCTGGCAGGTAATATTATTGACCGGCTGGAGTGGTATGCGTGGCGTGGTATCGCTTGCTTCTGCACTGGCTGTGCCACTTACCCTGGCTAATGAAAAAGCGTTCCCGCATCGTAACCTCATTTTGTTTATTACGTTTGTAGTGATCCTGTTTACGCTGGTGTTACAGGGGCTGAGCCTGAAACCAATGATCAGGATCCTGAAAATAAAAGGCGATGAAAAAGAATCGGACAAAATGCAGGAACTGGATATGCGGCTGCGGTTGGCCAATGCCGTACTGGCCCACATAGACGACCGATATAACAATGAAATAGAAACGAATGAAACCTATAAACGGGTGCGCGACCGCTATGCCCGCATGATTGAAATAACGCAACGGAAGCTGGATGCCGGGGGGCCTGCGGCAGAAGAACAAAACTTTTTACCCCATTACCGGCAAATGCTGCTGGAACTGGTAGAAGTACGCCGCCGCGAACTGAATCACTTCAGGCATCATAATACGTTTAGTGAAGAGTTGATTCGGGAAAGGGAGTGGGAGTTGGATTTGGAAGAAGCGAGATTGAGGGGTTGACGGGTTAACACGTTGACAGGTTAACAAGTTGACAGGTTAACACGTTTACATGTTGATAGGGTTGATATTGTTGATAGAGGTAAGAATTGACGAGTTGATCAGTTAACCAGTTGACCAGTTGACCAGTTAACCAGTAAATGCAAGCTCCCGCAGCACAGAACTAAGAACTAAGAACTTGGAACTTACAAACTAAAATCACAATTCAAAAACAACTCTAACCATACACCCCTGCCCCGGTGCTGATTGAATATCAACTTTACCATTAAACACATCGGCGCGGTTAATGATGTTGCTGAGGCCAATACCTCGGCGCCTTGCCTGGGTATCGAAGCCTTTGCCATTATCAAAGATGGTAAGAATGAGTTTTTTGGCGTGTTCTTTTAAAGTGATGCTTATTTGTGAAGCATCGGCATGTTTCAGAATATTGCTCATTTGTTCCTGCACAATGCGATAGATGGTTAGTTTTAAACCATAGTCGAGCATGGATTCAGTGATGCCGGCATGATTAAAATCTATCTCAATTTTTTGGGCCCAACGGATATCGCCTATCATATCGTTGATTGTTTCAATAACCCCCAGGTCAGCCGCGCTGGGCGATACCAGTGACTTCGACAACTTACGAATTTCCTCTATGGCCATGTGAATATGTTCTGCCGCTTTAAGCGTAAACTTCTCCCGTTCATCCCCTTCCAGGAAGGGTGACGACAGGAACAATTTAGCAGAGGCCAAAATCTGATTTACATTATCATGCAACTCCTTCCCTATATCGGAGCGTTCTTTTTCCTGCGTATTAATGGTGGCGCGGGCAACCTGCCGCTGGTGTTCTATTCTTTCTTCGGTTAGTTTTGCTTCGTGGTTACGCAGCTGTTCTTCGGCCTGTTTTACATTGGTAATGTCGTGCACCACGCCGATGAGTTTTTCCGGTTCGCCCAAACTATTTTTTATTAACTGTCCCTGCGAATGAATGATGCGGGTAACGCCATCGGGCCGAACGATGCGGTGTTCTATATCAAAATCGCCATTGCCTTCAATAGTATCTTTTATACTGTTCAGCACATACTCCATGTCTTCGTTGTGAATGGTAGATAACTGCGGGCCTACGGTTGGTACTATGTTATCCGTATTCCAACCAAAGATGCGGTACATTTCATCGGACCAAATGGAAACACCGGTTTTTAAATTGGTTTCCCAGCTGCCCAGGCAGGCTATGCGCTCGGCCTGTTGCAACAGTTTCTGATTGTGCAGTATTAATTCTTCTGAATTGCGGCGCTCGGTACTATCAATACCAATGGCAAAATAACCAGTTAACTTACCAGTGTTATCAAAATGCGGTTGTGCCTGAATGGTAACCCATACCTTGCGGCCCGATTTGGTGTAGATCAATATTTCCGTATCGAATGTGCGACCGGCCTTTTTATTGGCTATCAGGTCAATGATGGCCTGCTGGTCGGTTTCTTCCCCATACAAAAACTCTTCAGGCCGTTTACCAGCGGATTCTTTCAACGTGTATTCCGTTACCCTGGTAAAGGCCGCATTGATCCACTGGATCCTTCTTTTTACATCGGTGAGCAC
>CBIMFG010001222.1:0-2169 GCA_966243125.1 uncultured Niastella sp. | reverse complement strand
CTGCCTACTTTGGTAAAGCTGCTGCCGCCATTGGTGCTGGCGCGCAGTTCCCACGTGCTGCTGCCATCGCTGCCAAACACCGCGTGTTTAATGCTTACACTGGTGGCGCCGCCGGTAGCATCAAAGTTCATGGTAAGGCTGCCACTGTTGCGAATACGGGCGCTTTGGCTACCGCTTTTTCTGTCGGTATCCAGGTTGCCGATGAGGGCATCATTAAAACTCCAGGAGCCTGATGATAAGGAAACATTGGCGGTAGCATACGCTGTTTTGGAACCTGATTCAAAGCCTTCAGTAAGGGTAGTGGCCTCGGTAACCGCTGAAATGGTTGGTACGGTGTTGTTGTTGTCAGTGGGCGCCCCTTCTTTTTTACAAGCTGTAAATAGCAGGGACATAAACAGCACGCCGGCAAGCAACCGTAGTTGGATGGAATTAGGTTTTGTCATAAATAGTTAAAGGTTTAAAAAAAGCGAAGTAAATGCAATGCTTTCAGCCGTGAGTTTAAGTAATTATTGCGACTGTTATATTCAAACACCCTTAACTTTTATATAATGACTATGTGTGGAGCGAAGTATTACCTTGAGCATGTAAAGCGGTGATACGCATCATAACGACGGAGAAACATTGTGTACTATATTACATCTGAGGGGAGAACAACGATGTCTTCGTGTGAACAAGTGGGTTAAAAGAGGGGCTGGATGGACATCCGCCCCCGTTTTAATCCAAAAATACTCTTTGAAAAACTAATGTAACATAATTCAAATTACACGCCAATCGTGTAATAAACTAGGTTTTGTATATTTAATTTACGACAATGTGAATTAATTTCCTCATTACCGGAAAATTTATTCCTTTATTGAAATCCCAGAATTTATAAAGAACTCCCGCTTTTAGAACGCACTGTACTAAAATACAATGGTCGATGTTTAAAGGTTAAAGCGGAGGCTAAGGTTTACTGTAGTTGCACCGTATTTTCTGCAATCTATCTATAAAGACGCTTCAGATGGTACATTAGATGCATGTGTTATAAAATAGAAACACAAAACGGCCCAATATCTTAAGATATCAGGCCGTCTCTTTTGTTAATGGCGCTATTTTTAATTCCTTTCTAATTTTTCATTTTGCTGTTCTTCATTTTTCATTTCTCTGTTCTTCATTTTTCATTTCCCTAATCCATCTTCTGCCCCAACCTTCTATACCCCGCATAAAAAAACAACGGGAAGATCAGCAGCGTTAAACCTGTTGCGGTTATTAAGCCGCCTATTACAACTATAGCCAGTGGCTTGGAGGTTTCAGAACCAATGCCATGCGATAACGCCGCAGGTAATAAACCAATGGCCGCCATCAGGGCCGTCATAATAACGGGCCGCACCCGGCTTTTTACGCCTTCTTTGATGGCCTGCTCCAGGCTATGACTGTCAAACTCATGTTTCTTTATTTTTTGCAAATTGTTCTTAAACACCGAGATCAAAATAACCCCGTTCTGGATACATATACCAAACAGGGCAATGAACCCAATACCCGCTGAAATACTGAAGTTGGTACCCGAAATAAGCAAAGCGCCAATACCGCCAATAATGGCAAACGGCACGTTTAGTAATACTAAACCGGCATCTTTTACATTGCCAAACATGACAAATAAGATCAGGAAAATGATCAGCAGGCTCACCGGTACTACCTGCGCCAGGCGATGCGTAGCACGTTGCTGGTTCTCAAAATCACCCGCCCATTGCATGTCGTACCCTTTGTTCAACTGCACGCTTTTACCAACTTTGGCCTGCGCTTCGGCAATGGTGCTGCCCATATCGCGGCCGCGAACGCTGAACTTAATGGCGCTGTACCGGCGGTTATCGTCGCGGAAAATAATGCTGGGGCCTGTTAACCGTTCAATGTTGGCAATGTTCTTTACCGGCACCTGCGAGCCGCGCATGGTGGGTATCAACAGGTTGCTGATGGCCTCGGCATTGTTGCGGTAATCTTCCTGGTAACGCAGGCGCAGCTGAAATTTCTTTTCGCCTTCATAGATCTGTGATACGGCTTTACCACCAATGGCCATTTCAATGGTAGCATTGGCGTCGGCAGTGGTAACGCCATACAGGGCCATCTTGCTTTGGTCAAGATCAATGCGCAGTTCAGGCTGACCAATATTCCGGATAATGCCCAGGTCTTCCA
>CBIMFG010001221.1:0-2169 GCA_966243125.1 uncultured Niastella sp. | reverse complement strand
TGGGTTGGCCGATTTGTACATTGGCGGAACCAAAGACCATCCTGGGCAGGTGTATATACAGCAAAAGACCGGTGGATTTGTTAAAAGGCAAGAACCGGTTTTTATGCAGTTCAAAGATTTTGAAGATGAGGCCGTGTTGTTCTTTGATTGCGATAAAGATAGCGACCTTGATCTGTTTATAGGGCCTGGTGGAAATAATGCTCCCCCCTACAGCCGCGAAATGCAATGCAGGTTGTTGAAGAATGATGGCAAAGGAAATTTCACCCTCGATGCGGCCGCGTTTAAAAGTAATGGCATGAATACCGGTGTAGCCATTGCCAATGATTTTGACCACGATGGCGACCTCGATCTGTTTGTAGGCAGTCGCAGCACGCCCCGCAATTATGGGGTGGCCCCTGTGAGTTATATTTACCAGAACGATGGTCAGGGCCACTTCACAGATGTTGCCAAAACAAAGAACCCCGATATTACCAGTATAGGTATGGTAACAGGCGCCGTATGGGCCGATGTTACAGGCGATGCCAATTTAGAGTTGATAATAGTGGGTGAATGGATGGCGCCCCGGATATTTTCATACAATGGCGATCATTTTATAGAAGTAAAAAGCCATTTGGGAGAATTGTATGGCTGGTGGCAAACAGTAGCAGCAACCGATATAAACCAGGATGGCAAAACAGATCTGGTATTAGGCAATGCAGGTGATAATTTTTACCTGCATCCCGATGCCGCCAACCCCGTTAAATTGTGGATCAATGATTTTAACAGCAATGGTTCCGAAGATAAAATACTTACCCGCACCGTTGATAAGCGCGATGTGCCCGTATTTTTGAAACGTGAAATGCAGGAGGAAGTTCCATCCATAAAAAAAGAAAACCTGAAGCATAAGGATTACGCGAAAAGATCTATTCAGGAACTGTTCCCCAAAGAAATGATCGAAAAAAGCAGTGTAAAGCAGTTTAATTATTCCAAATCATGCGTAGCCTTTAATAAAGGCAATGGGCAGTTTGCCATTCAGCCATTGCCCTACCAGGCACAACTCTCCATGGTGAATGCCATACTTTGTACTGATGTAAATAAAGATGGGTTTACCGATGTGGTATTGGGCGGCAACAGATCGGGCTTTCCACCACAATTTGGAAAGCTGGATGCAAGCTATGGCGATGTGCTGCTCAATAATGGCAAGGGCCGGTTTACCTGGTTGCCGGCAAGGCAATCGGGCCTGCTGGTTGATGGCGAAGTGCGAGCTATTTCTTTGATACCCGGCACAGACGTGAATTATGTACTATTTGCAAGGAATAATGATTACCCGGTTTTATACAGTATAAAAAAGTAAACAAGCGAATTGTAAGTTATGATCAGTAGTAAACAATGGGCAGGCTTTTGTTTAATGATGTTATTCATACCAATATTTTCTTCATGCAACAGGGAAAATAAACAACCTCCGTTGTTTGTAGTGCTGGAGGAAGGCAGTACCGGATTACATTTTACCAACACGCTTACGGCTACCGATTCGTTCAACATCTTTCATTACATGTATTACTACAACGGCGCGGGCGTGGGCGCTGGTGATTTTAATAATGATGGGTTGGTTGATCTGTTCTTTGCCTCTAACATGGAACAGAACAAGCTATTTTTAAATACCGGTAAGCTGCAATTCAAAGACGTAACAAAAGAGGCTGGTATACCGCAGGACCATGGCTGGAGCACCGGCGTTTCAGTGGTAGATATTAACAACGATGGCCTGCTGGATCTTTATGTATGCCGCGTAGGGAATTACGGTCCGTTAAAAAGCCATAACCAGTTTTTAATTTGTACAGGCATCGATAAAAATGGCATTCCTCAATACATTGATAAAGCAAAGGAGCTGGGTGTAGATTTCAGTGGGTTCAGTACCCAGGCGGCGTTTTTTGATTATGATATGGATGGCGATTTGGATCTGTATTTATTAAACCATTCCGTTCATGCCATCAGCAATTTTCGCCCACGTAAAGAATTTGTTGGTACTTATGAAACCCTGTCGGGCGACCGGTTGTTTAGAAATGATTTTATCTCTCCCTCCACCGGAGGCCGGGGCGAGGCCCGGTTTTCAGAAGTAACCAGGGAATCAGGCATCAACAGTACAGCCATTGGGTATGGGTTGGGCGTAGCGGTAAGTGATATAAATCTGGA
>CBIMFG010001220.1:0-2170 GCA_966243125.1 uncultured Niastella sp. | reverse complement strand
TTGGTCTTCATTCGCATATACACTATTAAAGATGTGATAATAGCCGCCACTGAATTTTAATTCCAGATAACTTTTTCGGGTGCTTTTGGTATTGAGCACCCAGTTAATACCGGGTTCAATGTTAAATACCGCCTTGTGCAAATCGCGGCCGGCTTTTAAAGTATCGTCAACCAGCTGTAATTGCGATCTGATATTCAGCTCCAGGTCATTCTTGGTGTTATTATACTTATTTACGTTTTTCAGGAATTCGGTATGAAATACCACGTTGGTAAAAACAAACTGGTTCTTCAAAGTGGTGTCTGTAACGCCCACCGTCCACAAGGCATTTTTATTAAAGTTCATTTTCATGTCCTGGTACAGGCTATCGGTTGTACGCTTCATATTAAAGTTCGGGTTTTGAAGCAGCGTTTCAAACAACGCCCGCGTACTATCGCTGCTGCCGGCAAATGCCAGCATGCTATCCCGTAACGGTTTACTTAATGAACCGAAACTTTTTAGCCCCTGGGTAAAGTTTGAATACTCCTGCATTAAAGTGCCCGGATCGGGCATAGTAGGGATCTTTGCGATCATTTGATTATTCAATGCAAACAGTTGCTTTACGGCCGCATTCGAAAGCACGGTTTTTACAAATGCGTCCTGCACGGTTTCATCTCTTTTATTGATGATGGCATATTTTAGCCCTGCCGAAAAACCATTGAAGCGGTACGAGGTATCGAGCCGCAAGGCGAATGTATAATTCAGGTTCCTGAGTGTTCTGTATTTTTTATAAATAGTATCAACCAACAGCACGGTATCGAGCTTTGCCATTACGGCAAAAGGGGTTCCGGTAAATTTTAAAGTTTTATCAGGACTGGTAAGCCGGTCAAATGCCAGTTGAAAAAAGCTGTTCAGTACATCTTTATAATTTCCCGTTGCTAATGAATCTGCTGTTAATATAGGGTTGGGTGTGGTGCTTTTTTGCGCAACCAGGGTGGTAAAGCAAAACAGCAGCACCATTACGATTGCCGTAATTTTTGCGATCATATTGCCTGTTTGATTATTGAATTAAATAGCCTGTTATGATAATGCCTGCATCAAATTGTTGTGGTGAAAGGGGAACAGTGGGTGTGTTAACTACAATGATGGCATTGCCGGTACAAACGCCATTGATGGAAATGGAATCACCGCTTTGTACTTCTGAAAACTGAATGTTACCACTGCTGCTAATGCTTTGCATGTTTATCAGTACGCCTTTTCTAAACAACAGCGCGGTGGCCTGCCCTATGCCGCCGGTAAATGTAAAGGTGATGCTTACCTGTAACGAATGCGCAGCGCTTTCCGCCACCAATGAATTGACAGTTAGCGTTGGCACGTTCATGTTTGTTGTATTGATCTGTATGGTAGTGTTAGGGCCAGGCTGGGGTGTAGGTTGGGCTTGGGGCTTACGTTTTGGTGTTGCCTTTTTTGCACTTTTAGCCATGGGAAGGGTTTTTATTGCACTAAAGCTACAAAAGAGAAGCCGGGTAAATTCGCGTATAAACACCTATTTATAAAGGTTTTTTACACATATACACATGGCGCTACCGTTAGTATATGATGAGATTATTAAATAAAAGGAGCTGCCATTATAGGCAGCTCCCTGAATACGGTCGTATACCCACGTTGTGTTATTGAATTACCCGTGCAACAGGGTCCCAATAAACCTTTTCCCCGTTACTGGCAATTACAATTACCTGAAACCAGAACCGTGTGCCTGATGGCAATCCGGTAAATGTATGTACGCTACTGGTTGATGTTTCGCTGTTCCATACGCTATCCGGTGTTAACGGGTCTGCCGTATACTGGTGCACATAAGCGCGTGTTCTGGGTATCTTTTTAAGACGGGTGGTTGCCTGACCGGCAACTTCCAGATCAACTACCAGTTTTGGTGGCGTCTGCACACGTTTAACCCGTTGAACATTCAGGTCAAAGCCACTGCTTAACAATATGGCTCTATTTCCTTTAGCAATCTGGGTTACGTAATGCGCCAGGTCTCTAAGTACAAGCCGCAGTTCGGCCTTTATATTATCCTTAATGGCTATCTTTTCCCGGTCAAACTTGCCGGCATTTGATAAAGCCACGTTATATCTACCCAGCACAGTTTCAACATCTGTGAGCACAGGCACTGGATTAGTAAAATGGGCATTACCTT
>CBIMFG010001219.1:0-2175 GCA_966243125.1 uncultured Niastella sp. | reverse complement strand
CCGACCCAACTTTTATGAAGTCGTACCGCACACCGATGCCAGTGCCGATGAAGCGGAAGAGGATTATCCGGAAAGAGGTATTACCACGATGAAAAGAACAACTTCTGATAACTATGACCTGCGTTTCGAAATGTTCCCCAGCGGTTTGAACCAGGTACTGTTTGGCGCTTTGTATAAAAAGCTGAAAAACCCTATTGAGTATGCGCTGGTAGATGATGGTACCTTTACTTACTATCAACCAGCCAACTTTGGTAATGCCCGCAATTACGGAGTTGAATTTGATATCACGCATTATTTCAGCTGGTTTGGAATAAAAGCCAACTATACTTTCACCGATTCAAAGATCACTACCAGCAAGGTTCGTCGCTTCAGCACCGCAACAGGCCAAACCAGTGAACAGGTAAACCAAACCCGGCCTTTACAGGGACAATCGAAACACATTGCCAACCTATCGTTACTGATAAAAGACGACAGAACAACCGGTTTGAACGCCCAATTGGCCTTTACCTATGTTGGCAGAAGGATCAATACCGTATCGCAGTTTCTTAACAATGACATTTGGCAGAAAGGATTTACGCAAATGGATTTTTCATTAGAAAAGAAAATAACCCGTCAGTTCTTTATCTATGCCAAGGTGAATAACATCCTGAACACGCCTTACGAACTAGTGATTCATCAGCCATACAACGGCAACAGCATTAGTGGCGATGTGCCGCACCAAACAACCGGCAAAGACACTTATGTAAGAAAGGATACTTATGGAGCGAATTATTTGTTAGGGATAAAATTTAAAATGTAAGTACCCAGTAATCCAAAGTAAAATCAGTTGTCAGTTGCCGGTAACCGGTAACAACTAAATATTAGCACATGAAACTTAATAGCATAAAACAACTAATTATACCAACGTTGATAATTTCACTCTCTGCCTGTCATAAAGAGGAAACTATAGATATTTCAGCCCCTAAATTATCAGCAGGTCAAACCATCACCAGCGATACACTCGCTGGCACCATTAAAGGAACCTTACAAAGCGGCAAAACCTATTATTTCCGTTCAGACATCCGCATTAACCACGGCGATACGTTGTTGATGCTGGAAGGGTCAAAGCTTATTGCCCTGGGCGATGGCAAAAGCACCGCTACCAGTCCGCAAATAACCTGCAACGGCACCTTTATCAGCCTGGGCACTCCGAACAACCATAACTTTATTACGGTACCCGATAACCTGCGCAACTCCGGTTCTATTGGCAAAGGGCTGTGGGGTGGCATTCAATGCAGCGATACCAGCGGCGATCTCATAGTTAAATGGACGCATATTGAATTTGCCGGCGGTCCCGCAGGCGCAGGCGCCGACCCTGGTGTATATGCCGCCGGCGATCCCCGTTACTCAGTGGTATACACGAACATCAAAGGCAATTGTATTTTTGAAGACAACTGGGTATATGGCAGCACCGACGATGGCATGCGGGTATTACATGGTCATGTAAGCATTATGCGCAACACCTATGAGGCCAATGGTAAAGCAGGTGGTGAAGCGGTAAACATCAAGAACGGCTCAGTAGGCGACATTGCTTATAACCTGGCTATTGGTGCCGCCACCAATGGGTTCAAGATCTCAAACAGTGGCGATGGCCCCATTCAAACCAACGTTAACCTCTACAACAACACGATGATCAATTGCGGCTTTCGTCAGGTAAAATCGGGTCGTGGTGGTTCAATCAATTATGAAAAAGGAGCACAGGGCAAAATATATAACAACGTAATTATTAACTGTCGCTTTGGGATGCGCGTTACTTCTGATGCCGATGTGGCGCATATCTCGTATAACAATCAATTCTATTACGCCAACGACCAACGGATAATTAACCAGTTTAATGCCAGCGATGGCGTGGTAACTACAAAAGACGCCGATATTCGCAGCACTACTCCCGGTTCAAACAATCCGCAATTTGCGCAATACGACGTTAATCAATACGACTACACCAAGGCCACTTTTCCAATGGATATTTCAGCAATGCCTTTAACCATCATTTCAGCAGGCAGCTATAATTTTGGTTTGCTGCCTGGTTCACCAGCCCTGAAGAAAGCCAATGCCGATATATTTAAGCCCATGAAAACAGTTCCACAGGGCGGCACGTATGGTGCTACTATCCTGTCGCCTGGTGTTGATATGGGG
>CBIMFG010001218.1:0-2183 GCA_966243125.1 uncultured Niastella sp. | reverse complement strand
AACCACCCTGATCAAGGGCATACTGCCACCAGCGGCGGGGCGCATCCACGTCAACATTTAAAGGTTCGGCAGCACCTACAATGGTTGAAGCAGTACCATTTACTGTAAATGACATCGTAGGGGCAGCATTGCTCCAGCTGATATCATTAAAAGCAGCAATAACATTGGCGCCATCAACAATGGCAGGTGATAAAACGATGCCATCCGTTGTATAATAATAACCGGTAGTGGCG
The DNA here is from genome assembly GCA_966243125.1 of uncultured Niastella sp. Taxonomy (GTDB): domain Bacteria; phylum Bacteroidota; class Bacteroidia; order Chitinophagales; family Chitinophagaceae; genus Niastella. The sequence goes on along the minus strand of CBIMFG010001218.1, from coordinate 1,950 downwards.
GTGTGTTCCGCGCCCTTATCATCAACCCAGGTAAGCGTGATGGTGCGGGCAGTTTGGTTCACCTTTATTTCGTATTGTGAACTACCAATTACCAGCCGTTTGAAATAAGTAGTGTATTTGCTGATGTTGGCGAACAGGCGGTTTGAATACTGTTTATCATAGTAGCTTTGCATTTCTGCCTGTGTAGCTTTTACCAGGAAAGCCTTGCTTTTATTAAAGCGGCCGGTGAGTTTTACGGAATCGCCGGCAATGCTGTCGATGGCAAATTCAAAATCAGAGCCTAACCCGGCGCCATAATCGCCACCATTCACGCTGCCATCGGGATCGGCCAGCACATGTACATAAGAATACGTATCGAAGATCAGCGAAGGCTGTTGCAATGCTTTCAACCGGTAACTGGCCGTCAAGGGAGTGATCGCCGAAGCCGAATCAAAATCAGAGAACATTTCCACGCGGTTGCTTGAATCGAATTTAAAATAGAAGGCTACTACCCCACCCTTTAGCCCTTCCGGGTAAATAAAACCTTTCCAGCCATATGGGGCGCCTGTCAAAGCCTTTTGATCAGCAGCCAGTCTTTCATTCAACCGTACATCGATCGACTTATCGAATACAGTATCTTCTTTCTTGTTACAACTGTAGAAAGTTATTGCGGCCAATATTATATATAATGCTATTCTTTTCATTGTTGCTTACTTGATTAATTTTTCTACTTGTGCGCGAACACGGGTTTGCAGGCTATAGAAATCAATATTCCAGGTATCCTTGAAATAGTTCACAACGATCGCTTCCTTTTGACGCAACTTGTTTACCGCCTGTGCCTGCGTTACATTATTGACGCTTGTGCCGGGTGGTATGCTTTTTACGATGGCGTCAAAACCGCCTTTTCCTTCTATCAGCATCATAGCGATCATTTCTACAAAATCTTCATCAGGCGCCGATTCGGCATAAGCAGTTACAAAACCATCTTTGTTGGCATTGGCATCAGTTACGTTATTCCAGCTTGAATTATAGAACCCCACAGAAATAGATTTGAAATCCTGCGGATAATAAATGGTCTGGTGAAGAATATGCCCAAACTCATGTTCTATTGTGTGAAACATTTGTTTGATGTTAAAAGAATCGGAAGATTTATAATCCGGGCTTCCTTTAACCCTGAAATCGTTCAACACATACAACACCACTTTTCTTCCACCTTCGGCAGTACCAAGAGTAATAGTACCATCGGTATTCCAGCTGGCGCTACCGGCCAGGGCAAAAAACTTGGGCACATATTTTTTCATGAACAGCGAATCCTTTTCTGCGATATAGGTATCGAGCCACACTTTCTTTACAGCGCTTAATACAGGAATGATCTTATCTTCTTTTGGTGGCACCAGTGTTTTATTCAGGCTCAGTTCAAACTGGTCCCATTTATATTTTACGGCGATGTTGAAGGGTTCGGTTAAACTATCATTGATCCATTTATCGATGGGACCTGCTACCCAGGTATCGCCGCCAAGACCGGGAATATCATCTACTTTATCGAGCGTTTCCTTTTTGCAGGAGGCCAGCGATGCAATGAGACATAGAAACAGCAATATTTTTTGCGTATGGTTCACCAGAAAATTTTTTATTTGTATAAGTCTTTCCAGCAAGGGCACCAACCAACGAGGCACCCGGTTATCGATGATCAGCTCATCGTACGGCTGATACATATGCCTCCAGCCACTGGCAAGCGTAATGGGGATGACCTTGGCTGTTGGTTGCTTATTGGTTTGTATTTTGTTCATCATTGCGGGGTTTAACGTGGGTTTAATTCTACACCAGACAATTTTGCCGATTCAGGTATTTGCAACACGCGACGTTTGTCACTTGCTTCGAGTACCATCTTTTGGCCGTCGGTGGTAGTATGGGTAACCGGTAAATTATAGCGCAACAGATCGAACCAACGCATACCTTCCTGTACAAACT
>CBIMFG010001217.1:0-2186 GCA_966243125.1 uncultured Niastella sp. | reverse complement strand
TTTATAAAGCCGGAACAGGCTCGCTGGGTTTATTTACTTCTACCAAAAAAGATTACCTGATGCCGTTTAAAACCTGGCAATATGCTTTTACGAACGGTATGCCCGAGGCCATACAGCGCGCAGAGTATGATAAATTCGTTGTGCCCGAATCGAAACTGCTGGCCCGGGATGGTTTGTCGGGTGCGGCCAAAGTTGATTTCAACAAACCTCATGCGCCGCTGCTTATTGTTTCAAGCCCTGCCGATAATATTATACCAGCTTCGCTCAATAAACGCAACTTTAAACGCTACAAACAAAATAACGGATCGGTAACAGAATACCTGGAAGTACCAGACCGCAACCACCATGTTTTAGGATTACCTTCCTGGAAAGCGGATGCGCAACAAATACTGGATTGGATCCAGCAACAATAATTTGTAAGAAGTGCGGTTTTCTGCAACCGGCTCAACGCCTGATGGAATTAGCAATTTTTGTCAGGCGTTTCGCATTAATTTACTATGACGTAACTTGCCAGGTGAAATAAGTGAGTATTCCCCTATGACAAAGGAAAAGCAAGTACAACAGGCCCTGGCAGCACAGTTTCCGGCAGACAGATTAAAAACCCGTCCCATTGACCTGCATGCCTATTCATCAGATGCCAGCTTTTATATGCTGGTGCCTCAGGCCATTGTATATCCCGTGAATATTGAAGAAGTGCAGTTGCTTTTTAAGCTGGCCAAACAACACCACACCTCGCTTACTTTTCGTACCGGTGGTACCAGTTTATCAGGTCAGTCGGTTACTGAGGGCATTCTGGTTGATCTGTCGCGCAACTGGCCGCTGATAAAAGCCGAACAACAGGGGAACATTGTACGCGTGCAACCAGGTATTACAGGCAGCCGCGTAAATCATTTTCTGAAACAATATAAAAAGAAGATAGGACCAGATCCCGCTTCCATCAACGCCGCCATGATGGGGGGCATTTTGTCAAACAACTCAAGCGGCATGTGTTGCGGGGTGGTTAATAATAGTTACCATACCCTGAAGCATGTGAAGTTTGTGCTGCCCAATGGGGAAGTGTTTGATACCGAAAATAAGGACGATTATAAAAGATTTGAAACAACCCAGCCTCAGCTGGCTGCAGGCCTGTTGCAACTGGCGCAACGCATAAAAGATAACCCGGCTTTAACTACAAAGATCAGGGATAAGTACAGGATCAAGAATACGGTAGGGTACAGCATCAATGCCTTTCTCGACTACCAGCATCCGCTGGATATACTGGCGCATTTACTGATAGGGGCGGAGGGAACGCTGGCCTTTATTGCCGAAGCGGTGTTGAACACCATTCCTGATAAACCCTATAAAAGTACCGGACTGTTATTTTTTGAATCTACAGCAGTGGCTTGTAATGCCATTCCGGCCCTGCGGGACAGCGATGCCGAAGCGCTGGAGTTTATGGACCGGGCTGCTATACGATCTATTGAAGATCAGGCGGGCGCACCAGCTTTTTTGAAGACCCTGCCGGTAAACAGCGCAGGTATTTTGTGCGAATACCAGTCAGACACGGCCGCCGGGTTACAGGAAAAATTAACCCGGGCTGCCCAATACCTCCATTCATTGCCCATCACTTATAAAACAGAATTTACTACCGACGAATATTTACAGGCCAGTTACTGGAAGTTGCGCAAGGGCATGTATCCTTCCGTAGCCGCGGTACGGCAAAAAGGTACTTCGGCCATGCTGGAAGATATTGCCGTTCCTATTGAGAATCTTGCTAATTGTGTAGAAGATCTGCAGCAGCTGTTTATCAAATACAAATACTTCGACGCCATTATATTCGGTCATGCCAAGGAAGGTAACCTTCATTTCCTGGTTACACAAGCAATAGATACCCCTGAGGAGGTTGCCGTTTTTGGCGCTTTTAATGATGAATTGGCGGAATTGGTCATAAAAAGGTACAATGGGGCGTTAAAGGCGGAGCATGGTACGGGCAGACAGATTGCGCCTTATGTTGAAACAGAGTGGGGCACAGATGGCTATACCATCATGAAAGAATTGAAAGCCCTGATAGATCCTGATAATATTCTGAACCCCGGTGTTATCATCAATCCCGATAATAATTGTCATTTAAAGAACCTGAAGCCATTGCCTGTGGTGGAAGAAGAGGTTGACAAATGCGTAGAGTGCGGGTATTGTGAACATAAGTG
>CBIMFG010001216.1:0-2187 GCA_966243125.1 uncultured Niastella sp. | reverse complement strand
TTTTGGTGGCTGTTGCCTTCAGGGTGGCAGGCGCCATAGATTGCAAACCGGAATAATTGCCGCCTGCATCGGGCAGCCAGTAACAGTTATCACTTACCACCTGCTTTTTTTCATTGAGCAATTGCAGGGAAAGAAACACGCCTTTGTCTTTCGCCAGTTGGCCGGCCAGTTCTTTTACTGATAATATTCGTTTTACAGAAGAAGGTTCTATATACGTGAATACCTGGGTAACAAAACTGTCTTTGCCATTCAGATCATAAAAACGCACCACCAGCATCAGATCCCGTTGTTCCTCAAAACTGTTGTTCACCAGGGTTACCATGCCATCGGTGGGGTTACACATCACGTGCACGGCTTCGCTGCCATTGCGCAAACCAAACAAACAGGCATTGGGATCCAGGTAATAATCATACATCTGTCCGCGTAAGGCCGTCCAGGGATTTTGGGTTTTCCAGATGATGAAACCGGTATACCAATCCCACATGTGGTTACTAAAGCCTTCGGCCAGCGCGCGGTACTGATCATAATTTACCAGCTGCGCTTTTTTGGTAAAATCGGCCACATCTTTTGCGGCGCCATAAGGATCGATGTACTGATTATACCCTATGTATTTATGATAGTCCCAAACGGAATCTACTTTGTTACCCGGATATTTCGGTACCTGCATATTCTCAGCCGGCATAAAGCGTTGGAGGGATTCATAATCGCCCACACCTACCGAGCCAACTTCTGAGTTGAAAGGGAAGGTGCGGTGCTCCCAGAATGTCAATGGATTTTGTATGCCATATGGCCCATCGCCATTACCACCCAGCGTATTTAACGACATTTCATCGCTGTTGCTATAATCTACAAACCAGCGGGTGCCATCCAGTGCCGGTAAAATAGAATCCTTCATGGGGCGCAGAATATCTTCGGGTGGGGTTATCTCGTTACCACCACACCAAATGGCCAGGGACGGATGGTTGCGCACCAGTTTTACCTGATCGGCTACTGAATTCAGGAACAGCGTATGATCATTGGGGTATTTTCTGCGCGTCCATTGGTCTTCCGACTTCATAGGATCTACCCAACGGCCATTGCAATCGCCCGACATCCAGAAATCCTGCATCACCAGCATTCCATATTTATCACAGGCATTGAAGAACTCGGGCCGCTCTATAAGCGCCCCACCCCATACACGAATAAGGTTCAGATTCATATCGCGGTGATACCGGATCTCGGCATCATAGCGCTGATCGGTAAAACGCAGCATTGCGTCGGAGATGATCCAGTTGCCACCTTTGATAAAGATCTTTTGTCCGTTTACAGAGATCTGTTTGCTGCGGCTGATTTCGTTCCAGCAGGTTTGAATTTCCCGTACACCGGTGGTTACGGTTTCTTCATCGGTAACAGTTTTTCCTGCTTCCAGGAATTGAAACTTTACGGTATATAAGTTTTGTGGACCATAGCCATTGGGCCACCATAATTTTGGATGCTTTAGTTCGTACGCAGGCAGCTTAACTTCTTTTACCGAACCCGGTTCTATACTCACTGTTTGTTTTACTACCTGCCCATCTATTTGATATTGCAGCACCCCTTCTTTTTTTGAAGTAGTGGGGTTTTCGAGTTCTGCGCTGGCCATGATCCGGGCCGGCGCCTGCGGGCCTTTTACTTTACGCACTCCTGGTACCTGCGTAATTACATGCGGGTTTTTAATATTTACGCCACCGGTTCTTTCAATGTATACTTTATCCCAGATGCCGGTATTGCGATCGCGCATGGGTTGTATCCAGTCCCACCCGGCCACATACTGGTGCGATACGTTGCGGGCAATGGTACCATCGCCGCCCTGGCCACCATTGGGATTACCAACAGGATCGATGGGATATACTATTACTGCCAACCGGTTTGCTCCCCTGCTGTTCAGCAGTTTGGTAATGTTGTACGATTGCCGCAGGAACATTCCATAATGGCGGGCAGGGTTTACTTGTTTGCCATTCAAAAAAACATCGCAGCTATAATTCACACCTCTCAGTTGCAACCATACCTGGTCGTTACCTTGTGGGGCTTTTTCGGAAAATTCTTTTACAAACCAATAAGTATATGTATCACGACCAGTTTTATAGATGTCGGGGATCTTTTCGTTGTTCATGCCATAAAAAGGATCGGGCACCTTTTTATTATTCAGTAAGGTAGTAAGCACCGTAC
>CBIMFG010001215.1:0-2191 GCA_966243125.1 uncultured Niastella sp. | reverse complement strand
CCGTGCCCAGATCGCCCGCCATGTTCAGCGCTACGCCAGCGAATACCAGCTGAATTATACCCATAGCTGTTTTCGTAATCACTGCTGTAGCGGTCGTTCAGCTTGTCGAATTTGCCGCTATTTGCGTTGTAGTCGTACGTTGTTTTTTGTGTTGTACTGTTGCTGTTGCTTTTAGCTACACTAAATTCCAGCAACGATCTTTTTGAAAGCGATTCGGTATATACCAGCCGCGCGGCATAACCATTCAAATCGCTGCTGTTGGTATTGTGTTGTTGTATGGAATCTGTTCGGGTAACCGTACCCAGCGTATTACGGTAAATATTATTGGAAAGAAGGCTGCCATCGCCATCGCTCGCCTTGATATTGTTCTGCAGGCTTAGCGACAGGGTGCGGCCTGCACGGCGAAACTTTCTTCTGAACAACACATCGTTGCGAAAATTATAACCATGACTATTGGTTTTATTTTCACTGTTGCCACTGGTGCCCGGTTGTTGGGTGAGCAACAACATATTATAATCACTAAGAGTGGTATTGCTTGTTTGCTGATAGCCCAACGAAGGGGAGATCTTTATAGAAGTAAAAGAGTCCAGCTGAATATTGGCGCTCAGGTTTAACTGATGGCTGTTATTTACATTTTTAACAAACGAGTTCTGGTTATAGTAATAGGAGGAATCGGGCAAAAAATATTGCCGCTCAATATGGCTTTCGGTGTTTGGATTATAGCCGTTATAAAAGTAATTGCTGGTGAATTGTGTTTTTTTACCAATGAGGTTGTTGTAATTAAACCCACCACCCCAAATATTTCTTATTCCATCACCATTATCGGTTGAGTTGTTTGCTCCCACTCCTTTGATGTCTATTTGTATAGCACCACCTCCGCCTTGCATGCCGTTCATACCGCCGTTAAAATTAACATGTCCATAAAGGAAAAGCCCTCAGTGTTGGTATTGTTGCCCATGCCTATTACTGAGAACTGGCGGGCGCCTTTAAAGGAATTCACATTAAACCTGCCTTCATACCGGTCGTTGGTGCCACCACCTGCCGTCACTTTCCCAAACATTCCTTTCTTTTTATCTTGCTTTAGTTTCAGGTTAATGGTCTTTTCGCTGTTGCCATCATCAAAACCGGTGAGCTGCGCCTGATCGCTCATTTTATCGTATACCTGCACTTTATCAATTGCATCGGCAGGCAGGTTGCGCGTGGCTACCTTGGGGTCTTTGCCAAAAAACTCTTTACCATCAACCAGTACTCTTACTTCCAGGCCCTGGCTTTCACGGTGCCGTCTTTTTCTACTTTAATGCCTGGCATCTTTTTCAACAACTGTTCAACAGTGGCATTAGGTATGGTTTTAAATGAACCGGCATTATACTGCACGGTATCATCCAATAATGTTACCGGCGGAGCTTCTGCTGTAACTACTACTTCACTCAATACCCGGCTAACATCATTCATAATAATGCTTCCGAGGTTTACCTGTTTATGAGCGTCGTCGATGGTAAAGGGAGTACTGGTATTATGGTAATTCACATGGGTGATCAACAAACGGTATTCGCCGTTTAACAAACTGGCCATTTCAAACCGGCCTTTATTATCTGTAATGGTAAATGCAACCAGTGAGGAATTTTTTTTAATAACAAGGTAACGGTGGCCGATACAAGCGGTTGTTTTGACAGGGTGTCAATAGCAATGCCTTTTACCAATCCGCCCTTTTGTGCCCACGCAATGGACCATAGGATACAGCAAACAATAAACAGGTAAAGCTTTTTCATACCGCAAATATTTTCGTGTTTGTAAAGCGATCACGAAAATATTCTTACACACCGGCAATGAAGGTTAAGCAGGGTTGATTTAATGTTAACGAAGGTTAATGTTTAGGCCATCGTTTGCATATTGCCAGCTTCAGGCACTGTTTCAAATACCTGCAGAATAATTTTCCATTCGTTGCCTTCTGATTGCAATTGCAGCTCTACATGCAACTTTTGAATGATACCGGTATTGGGTAGAAAGTGAAAATGAATGGCATTTTGTTTTCTATTCTTATCAGGATCTGCATACTGGCCATTGAGGATGGAAGGTTTTTCACCAGCCGGTTTTATGATAGTGTTATGTATTTCTTTAAACAGACTAGTATATCTTTCTTTCGCGTTTTGAAAGTCAGTAGAGGAATACAACTCACACTTCCAGCTGTAAG
>CBIMFG010001214.1:0-2192 GCA_966243125.1 uncultured Niastella sp. | reverse complement strand
TTTCAACCGCCTATATGTAGTTGGCCAAGCCAAAGGCCCGGCTTATTACAGCCGAAGGAAGTGCTGCGGTAGCCGCGCAGGCAAGCAGGAATTTTCAATCGCTGCAATTATCGTTCATTCAACAGGTAGTGGGCAATTTTGATGATACGTTGCCTGATATACTCACTTCTGTATCTTCACTCGATCTGGTTTTTATAGATGGCAATCACCGGTACGAACCCACCCTGCGGTATTTTAACCAGCTGTTGCCACACCTCAACGCAACCAGCATGGTTATTTTTGATGATATTCACTGGAGCCCCGAAATAGAACAGGCCTGGGCGGCCATTAAAGAACATCCCTCGGTGCAGCTTTCTGTTGATCTGTTTTTTATTGGTATTGTGTTTTTTAATGACCAGTTTAAGATTAAACAGCATTTCACCATCCGGTTTTAATCAATCCTTAATACAAGCGCAATGGGTGCTGGCATAGTCATTGTGGCGTGGTTGCCCAATATTTCTATGCGGTCACAATAAAAAGTCATTTCAGTCGTAGCTGTACATAACTCAAATTTTGCTTACCTTGAATGTTATAACTACTACCTGATTATGACGATTGGAGTTTTAAAAGAACCATCCGAAGAATCCCGCGTTTCATTCTTGCCCGAAACTGTAACAGCCCTTACTAAAAAAGGTGTTACTGTACTTGTTGAACCGGGCGCCGGTGAAAAAGCCTTTCATAACGACGAGGAATACGTTAAAGCCGGTGCGGCTATCAAAAGCAGAGCTGAAGTTATTCAATCATCCGACATACTGGTAGCCATTCATCCGTTTGGGGAAGCGGCCGGTCTTTCATCAAAGATCGTGATCGGTGTGTATCAACCGTTGTTTAATGTGCCGGTGATGCAGCAATGGGCCAAACAGGGATTGATCACGTTTAGTTTGGATATGTTGCCCCGTACCACCCGGGCGCAAAGTATGGATGTACTGAGCTCACAGGCCAATATTGCCGGTTATAAAGCGGTACTGCTGGCTGCCAATACCTACGGCCGCTATTTTCCCATGTTTATGACAGCTGCGGGCAGCATTGCCCCGGCCAAGTTATTGATCCTGGGCGCTGGTGTGGCCGGTTTGCAGGCTATTGCCACTGCACGCAGGCTGGGTGCTGTGGTTGAAGTATTTGATACCCGCCCGGCAGTAAAAGAAGAAGTAATGAGTTTGGGCGCCAAATTCATTGAGGTAGAAGGCGCTGCCGATGCCTCAAAAGCCGGTGGGTATGCGGTGGAACAATCAAGCGATTACCAGCAACGCCAGCAAAAACGCATTGGAGAAAGCATTGCCAAAGCCGATATTGTAATTACTACTGCACAAAGACCAGGTAAAAAAGCCCCCATATTAATAACGGAAGAAATGCTGCAAAGCATGCGCGTTGGCTCGGTGATCATTGACCTGGCGGCGGCTACAGGTGGTAATACGCCGGTTACCAAAAACGATCAAACCGTATTATATAAAGGCGTGCACATTATAGGCAACAGCAACCTGGCTGCCACCATGCCTTCTGATGCCAGTAAATTATACGGCAAAAACCTGCTTAATTTTTTACAGCTCATCATTGATAAGGAAGGTAAGCTCAATTTAAACTTTGACGACGATCTGGTAAAGGGTTGTTGTATTACCAACAATGGGGCAATAGTTCACGAAAGAGTTAAAGGGTGAGTTGTGAGCGGTGAGTTGTGAGTGGACTCGCGAAAATGCAGCGGTCTGAAAAATCGGGAACCCACTCACCACTCACCACTGACAACTCACCACTGACCACTGACAATTTAAAACATTAAACTTTTATGGAATCAATCTTAGGTTGGATAGCTGAGAATCAGCAGATGATCTACATCGTTATATTGATGGTCTTTGTAGGTATTGAGGTAATTGGTCATGTGCCCAGCGTATTGCATACTCCTTTAATGAGTGGCGCCAATGCCATACATGGGGTAGTAATTATCGGGGCCATTATTGTAATGGGAAAGGCTGATCCGCATAACTATGTAGCGCTCATCCTCGGTTTTCTGGCAGTGGTAGTGGGCACGCTGAACGTAGTAGGCGGTTTTGTAGTTACCGACCGCATGCTGGAAATGTTCAAAGGAAAAGGAAAGAAACAAAATACCAACAGCAAGTAATAACGAATTATGGAAGTAAGTATACTAACCCTGTGCTATC
>CBIMFG010001213.1:0-2196 GCA_966243125.1 uncultured Niastella sp. | reverse complement strand
CTTTCCGCCAGTTTAAATAATTGAGTGCTGGTAACAAATGCAGTAGCAGCTTCTACCGTATCTTGTTTAAGTGTGAAAGAAACAATACCACCAAACCCTTTGCTTTGCTTTTTGGCAATGGCGTGGTTGGGATGATCTTTCAATCCGGGATAATATACTTTATCAACAGCGGGGTGTTGTTGCAGAAATTCAGCTACTTCCTGGGCGCTGCGGCAATGTTGTTTTACCCGCAGGTGTAATGTTTCAATACCGCGGATCACCAGCCAGCTATCAAAAGGGGCCAGAATGGCGCCACAGGCGTTTTGATAGAACTTTAATTTATCACCTAATTCTTTCTCTTTAGTTACTACCAGTCCGGCTATTAGATCGCTGTGGCCGCCCAGGTACTTGGTAGCAGAATGTACTACAATATCAGCTCCCAGTAAAATAGGTTGTTGTAATGCGGGTGAAGCAAAAGTGTTATCCACGCAAAGTAAACACTTGTTGGCTTTGGCGATCTGTGCAATGGCTTCAATATCGCTGATCTTTAACGTAGGGTTGGTAGGTGTTTCAAGCCAAATGAGTTTGGTATGGGGGGTAATGGCGTTGAACACTTTTTCAGGATCGGTAGTATCAACAAAGTTGATGGTTACACCAAACTGTTGATATACCTGAGTAAATAACCGGTAAGCCCCACCGTAAATATCATCTACGGCCACAATCTCATCGCCGGGGCGTAATAATTTGGCAACGGCATCAATGGCGGCTAACCCGCTTGAGAAAGCAATACCAACCTGGCCGCCTTCAAGTTGAGCGATCAGGTTTTCCAACGTAGCGCGGGTGGGGTTGTTGGTGCGTGAATAATCGAATCCTTTGTTAACACCGGGTGCGTCCTGTACAAAGGTGGATGTTTGATAAATTGGTACAGATACGGCGCCGGTTAACGGATCAACTGGAATGCTGTGAATGAGTTGTGTTGTCGCTTGCATGATAAACATTTTTTTGCTGCAGCTTGTATCAGGTACATAGACCATGATTGCAGCGTTTGATTGATTTGTTTAGACAGTTGTTTGCGACTTATCAAGAGTAATTCTTACAGGAGGAGATCGTTTGTTTTATGTATACAGATTTCAGCTATCTGTATGGCTGGTGCCTTCGACTATGCTCAGGACCTGGATAAAAACAAAAAAGCTCTTCCGTAAGTCAGAAGAGCTTTCAATATGTTGAAATTCAGTATTGTAGAAGCTTGTATCTGACTTATCTGTCCCGCCTTCCGCGGGATGGAGTTGGCACCTTACAGCGGTTTTTTCAAACCAGCATGCAGGTTGTCAAGGCTTCATTGGGCCATTTCCCTCAGCCTTTCTTGATAAGCGATGTGTAAAGAACTGGTGCAAAGATAATGACGGGATTCAAATTGTCAAATTTCTTTTTATAACTAAAAAAAGCTGCCTCATCGTGAGACAGCTTTTTAGTTATAAAGTAGTTAGCTGAAGATTAATTAAAGCGATAACCTACAGAAACACCAAAGCCAGTGTTCTTGAGTTTATAATCATTAGCTTCGCCTTGAACTTTTGGTACAATGTTTTTCACACCCAGTTGAGCATTAAATTGAAATGACAACTTGCTGCTGAGTTCATAGCCGCCTAAAAAATTAAAACCAAAATCTGTTCTTCTTACATATGCAGCTGATGCATTTTCTTCTTTAGTTATTTTGCCAGCAAATTTGTATTCTGTTTTATGGCCATTGGCATCAGTGTAAGAGCCGCCTACTGCAATACCAATATAGGGTCCAACACCGAGCAACAATTTACCATCGCCTAACTCAGGTTTGAATAAAAGGTTGATTGGAATTTCGAGATAAGACAATCTGTTATTTACTTTACGATAGGTATCATCTTTTGCTCCTTTGGTGGCAAACAAAATACCAGGTTGTATATAAAAGTCTTCTGCAACAGGAACTTCTGCGTTGAACCCAAAATTGATACAGGCTTTCATTCTTCCATGGAATTTGTTGCCGTCATCATCCTTTCCATTGAGGTTTTGAAAATTTAAACCTGCCCGCACACCCAACGTAGTATTTTGTGCTTTAGCGCTAATTGCAAATACAGTAGTAGTCAATGCGATCAAGAGTACATTTAATTTCATAAAATAATTGATGTGGTTTTTACTAGAATAAGAACATGAATTTTTAATAATGTATGCTTTAAAAAACTCGGT
>CBIMFG010001212.1:0-2197 GCA_966243125.1 uncultured Niastella sp. | reverse complement strand
AGTTGAGCATAAACTCCATGCTCTGGATCTGTTCAAAGTGCGTGATGTCTTGTTTAATTCGTTTAAAGCGGGCCACCATGTCGTACACAAACAGGTGTACTTTGCCTTCAGACCAATACACGCAGGCGAGGCGGGTGCCTTTGCCGTCCCAGGCCAGCAGGGGATAGTTGGGGTTGATCTCATTTTCGTTTGAACGTACCCCTATGTTCAACAGCACTTTTCTTTCGGTCATATTATCCCACAACACCACGCGGTACTTTCCTTTTATAAATTCCACCACGGCATAGGTTTGACTGCGGGGAGCGGGGTTTTGGGTGAAATGGAGAAAGTCTTTATTGTGGGTCACTTCTTCAACAATGGCTACGGTACCTTTGGGAATATCGCGGCGGCCGCGCAGGTCTTTTTCATACATTTCCGTTCGCTCATTCATGAAATCTTTCAGCACTTCCTTGAACTTCTTTTTAGCTATGCGTTGCGAGGCGCTGTTAAGGTTGCGGTACACGCGCGACAAGTATAAAAAGTAGGTGACGTTCTCTTTTTTATATTTTTCAGCTATGTAATGCCAGAAAGCGTGACCGGCCAGAATAGGTTTTTCATACGCTAACTGGTAAAAGTTAGTGTAGTCGCCCGAAAGCAGGGCCAGTTTCAGTTCATTATCGTAGGCGGGGCTCCATTCTTCGGCTACATAATCAACATATCCGTCAACCAGCCATTTGGGAAGATCCAGCAATGCCTGGTTGGTAGCAAACTCCCCCAGGTCGTCGCCAAAAAGTATGTTATCAACCAGAATGCGCGCAATACCCTGGCGTATTTGTTTGCGTAAGTTGGCATGGTCGCCATCGTAATAGATCACCACTTTGTTGTTCACCAGCTTGGTAATGCCCCCGGTTGTTTGCCAGTCGAGGTTTAACCCAATATTGGATTGCTGTAATTCATCAAAATGATTATAAATAACAATATTGGCGCGGCGTTGCAGGCCATATTCCACAAATTGTTCCAAAGCGGGCAATTCGGTTTCAGCCACCTGAGCTACATAGTTGGCAATGGCCTGACCATTTTCGTAGAAATAAGTATTGAAATTGGTTGATTGATAATATTGCCATTTAAATTTACGGTACTGAACCCGGTTCTTTCCAAATTCCACAGTATTCACCTGGGCGAATAGTACGGTTGGCAGCAACAAGGCAAGTAACAAGAAAAAGGAAGAAATAACTTTTGTCTTTGGCTGAATCTGTTGAAATTGCATAGCCTGTCTGTTAAATGTTTTAAAGTTATAACAATCCATAATACCGCGAAAATCAATTATAATAGGTACGAGTATGCTAACAGTGTCGTCTTTTACATTTAGTCCGGTTCAGGAAAATACGTATGTGGTGCATAACGAGGCGGGAGAGTGCTGCATCATTGATCCCGGCTGCTATTTCGGCAATGAACGTAATGACCTGAAAGAATATATACAAACTTCCGGCCTAACGCCTAAATATTTGTTAAATACCCATTGCCACCTCGATCACGTATTCGGAAACAAATTCATTCATGATACCTGGGGGTTAATCCCGCACCTGCATGAAAAAGAAAAACCTGTTCTGGACTATGCCCCAACGTCTGGAATGTCCTGGGGGTTGCCTTTTGATGGTTACAAGGGCGACCTAATCTTTTTACGCGAAGGAGATACCCTAGCGTTGGGTAATGATTCGTTCCAGGTGCTTTTTACACCCGGTCATTCGCCCGGACATATAGTTTTTTATTGTCAGGCGCAGCAGTTTGTTTTGGGTGGCGATGTGTTATTCCGCGAGAGCATTGGCCGTACCGACCTGCCCGGCGGAAATTATGAAACCCTCATTGCCAGTATTCGTAACCAGTTATTTGTTTTGCCCGATGAAACCGTGGTGTATTCGGGCCATGGGCCGCAAACAACCATTGGGTATGAGAAAAAACATAACCCGTTTCTTACTTAAATGAACCGGTAGATCAGCTTTCCCACGTAGGGCAATTTGCTGAATTCTTTTCGTTCAATACGCAAAATAAATACTAGGTAACCAAGGGTTAGTACGGTGGCCAGGGAAAGGCTTAACCATGGTTTGGGCCACCAGCCGGTGATGGTATGATGCACCAAATATATAACTGCCACCAGCACCATGTAGGCGCACAGTTTTTTGGCGGCATAGGGGATGGGGTAAACCTTTTGTCCCCAGAT
>CBIMFG010001211.1:0-2201 GCA_966243125.1 uncultured Niastella sp. | reverse complement strand
AAACTTCGTTCTCTTGTAGCTTGCGTAACCTTTAATGCAATTGGCGCATTGGTTTTTACCAATTGCGCCTGTACAGAAGTTATGGTAGCAAAAAATGCCAGTAAGAGTAATCGCGTATGGTGCATGTTCGGGGTATGCTGGTCTATTCTAAAGACAGGGCCGGTGATAAGAAAGCTGCAATGGTGAGTAGTCAGTAGTGAGTAGTGAGTGGGTTTCCGAATTCTCGGGACTTCTAAATAATAGCAAGCCGAATACAGCCCAAAACTGTAATCCGCCAGCTAGCGGATAAAGCAATACACCGCTACGCAACAACACCATTGCCTTTTGCCCTTTACCTTTCTAATTTCTCATTCCTCATTTTTCATTCTTCATTTCACTGCCTTTCACTTCAACATTCAATATTCAACATTCGATATTCAATATTAGAACATCGGCCTCAACCCCTCCCACTTCACCTTCCAACTCCCATCCTTAGGAAACCCGGGATTATCACCCCCACTACCATCATACCCCGCACACATCATGGCTATGGCGCTTAAGAGGCCGCCATTACCGGGCAAATAGATCGTTAAACGATCGTCCTGATAATTATGACCGTTCAATAAGTAAGTGTTTGTCTTTACCGGCATAAACAACGCATCAAGCGCTTTGTCGGGCATATGGAGGCGGGTGGCCGTCATGGCCATCAAGGGGAAATCCCAGCCCCAGGTAGTTTCCCATTTCCATACTTTCAGTATCAGGTTGTACGTGTTCTTCATTACAGTGGTATCCAGGCGGTCGCACGCAGGCAGCGTACTGTAGGCGCCTAATACAGCAGGGTGATCTGTTATATAACGTTCATTGGTATAACAATCAGGTGTGCTTTCTGTAGCCAGGTATACGCCATTGGCTTGCGGCCATTTTGAAAGATTTTTTACAATGTTATCCCATTTCTTTTCACGCGGCATACCCAGGCGTTCGCGCCATTGCTGCGCTACGGTTAATGCCCATTGCCAATAGGCCAACTCATACGTTGGGTTGTAGGTACGAACCGCATCAAAACATTCCTGCGCGGGTATCAATCCTTTGCCCAGGTTGTATCTTTTATTTACCGAATCCCAGGTAGGGAACGAAGCCATAAAAGTAGCGGTGCCAAAAACCAGGTCTTTATATTTCTGTAAGATCTTTTTATCCTTCTTTGCACGATACGCCAATTCCGCCATATAGATCAAATGCGGTTGCTGCCAAATCAAAATGGCGCCCACAGAAGAGGGCGCTTCCTTGCCATCATGATCAGTCATTTTTTGCCAGCGCATTCCCTCAAAACCCTGACGTTTGGCAATACCTTTCGCGCCATTGGTTACTTTAAAATACCAGTCCAGACTTTTCTCCATCAACTCAGGTCTGCCCCACAAGGCATAATGTACGGCATGCCACCAGTGCATTTCCAAATGCGGTTTGCCATACCAGCTGTTGTAGGTAAGCCCGGTTTCCTGTGGCGGAAAATCGGAAGCGCATTGTATTCTGGTAAGGTATTGTGATAAAACAATTCTTCTTTCCAGTTCTTTCGCGCGTTCATTGGTACTGCCGCTGAAATCAATAGCACCGCCGGTTGTCCAGAACTTGGTCCAGGCAGTGGCTGACATGGCTGCTGTTGTTGCATAATCAGGCGCAGCGCCACGCGGTTTATTTTTTGAGAAATAGAACGTAGCCCTGAATACATTGTCTGCACCAGGCGTGGGCTGTACCATTACATCATGCTTGCGGCGCAGGGTTACCGTTGCCGGCTCCATCACCCCATACTGAACATAATAATTCGTAGTATCCAGTATGCGATGGATGAGTCCATCGGTTAAGATGGTTTGGTGTTTGGTACTGTCGCCTTCAAAGGTGCCTGCATCTTTAAAATCACCGCTGGGATACGGGAAATGCAGTTTAATGGCAATGCGTTTTTCTTTTAGCAGCGCGGAAGTAATTAATACGCCTATGCCATCCTGTTGCTGATGCGCATTGGTAATTACAGTTACCGGAGTGCCCTCTACGGTAAACTTGCTTTGTATGGAACCTGTCCACAGGTCCAGTTGCTGATCTATGTTTTTAATATCATCAATAGTAGCCAGCGAGCCATCTTTTTTGGTGATCTCCAGCCCTATGTTGCCTAATTGTAAACGATGTGGATTTATGCGAAAGTAATCTACTGCCTGGCGGCTGCGTTCGGGTTC
>CBIMFG010001210.1:0-2202 GCA_966243125.1 uncultured Niastella sp. | reverse complement strand
TACCAGTCCGGCCGCTATGCCTGAGAATAACAGGATGGCTACCTTTACACCATCAGAAGCATAAAAATGGCCATACAATACCAAACTTAAAAACAGATAAGATGCAGCCCCCAATAATCCGCAAAAGAACGACAGCCAGAAATTCAACCGCAGTGTAGAAAGAATAATAAACACAAAATAAATATACACTACGGGCGAATTAAGCACATTGTACTGCGGGTATTGCCGGGCAATAATAAAGATCATACAGGAAGGCAAACACACTTCAATAATGGTATTAAAATGCCGCGCGCCCCTTGGCAGCTTTTTACTTTTTAAATGTTTGGTGATAACCAATAACGATACTACTTCAAAGAGTAGTATCGTTACAGGAAACAGCCAGCTGATGCCGAAGGTATTGAAAGGCGCATCGGGTTCTGTTGTCTTCAACACAAACAGATCGAGCAAACGGTAGCAAACTCCTATTGTAAAGATGATCACCAGGATCAATGCCCTGCGTTGTTCGTGCTGTAACAACACTTCATTTATGCGCTTGCTGAATGGTGCTTTCATGTGATTGCTTTGTGCTTTAAATGATTTTGAATTATAATGTAGCTAATGATAATTCTACTTTGGGTTTACGGCTAAAACGGGCAATCAGGCGGTCAACGATCAGGTACATAACGGGTACCACTACCAGCGTAAGCAACATAGAACTGGTTAACCCGCCAATCAGCGCCCAGGCCATTCCATTTTTCCATTCGGCCCCTGCCCCACTTGCCAATGCCAGCGGCAGCATACCAATTACCATGGCAATGGTTGTCATCAGAATGGGACGTAACCTTGTACGGCCCGATTCTATCAACGCTTCCACAGTTCCCATTCCCTGTTCCTTCAAGTGATTGGCGCAATCCACCAACAAAATGGCGTTCTTGGCAACCAGTCCTATCAGCATTATAATGCCCAACAGGGAGAAGATGTTAAGCGATTGCATGGCCAGCGCCAGTGCAAGCAAAGCCCCCACCATGGCAACGGGTATAGAAAACAACACCACAAACGGATAGATATAAGAATTGTACAACGCCACCATGATCAGGTATACAAATATGATAGAAGCGATCAGGGCGTAACCCATACTGCCAAATGCTTCGGCCTGCTGTTTCATGTTGCCTTCGTATTCGATTGAAATGCCACCAGGCAAAGGATCTTTATCAATGGCCGCTTTTATTTCGGCGCCTACTGTTCCCTGCGGACGACCACTTACTTCACACGACACGGTTACTGAACTGATCCTGTCTTTACGTTCCAGCTTGGCGGGGCCAATTGTTTTTTCAATAGCTGCAAACTGGTTTAGTTTAATGATCTGTCCGGCCCCATTTACAAAGGACAATTGTTGCAGGTCGTTTACCGATTCGCGATCGAATGCATCGAGCTTTACGGTGATGTCATAATCGTACTGCCCTTCTGATAACTGCGCATCGCTGTTACCGCTGAATGCCAGTTTTACGGTATTACCCACTTGGTCCATACGAAGACCCAGGGCCATCATTTTTTCTTTATCAATGCGGATGCTTACTTCGGGCTTGTCGTTTTCAATAGAGAGCTTTGCATCGGCAGCGCCGGGAATGGTTTTCATTTTTTGCAGGACAGTATCGGCATAGGAAAGCAGTTGATCTACATTACTACCGCTTAATACTACCTGTATGGGCGCTTCACTGGTGCTACCCATAATGTCTACATTCGCGATCCTGATCTTGGCGCCGGTGATGCGTTCCTGCAATTCTTTTTTAATTTGCTGTGAGAACTTTTCGGTGCTGATGGGTCTATCGCCTTTATCAACCAGTTTTACACTCACTTCTGCAATATGGCGCTCGCCCTGTGCGGCAAACTGGTTATCGCTTTTACCCATTGAAGAGAATACGTTTATCACTTCGGGTTTTGTTAAAATAAACCGTTCTACTTCCTGGGTTCTCCTATTGGTTTGTTCAATGGTGGCGTCTTTTGGCATTTCTACTTTCACCACCAGTTCACCTCTATCGCCCATGTTCACAAATTCATTCCCAATAAATCCGCCGCCTACCAGTGAAAAGGAACCTACCAACAAGGCAAGGGTAATACCCAACACCCAACGTTTGTGACCCAAACTCCATTTCAACAGGTTGCTATAATTCTCCGTAAGCAGATTGATCTTTTTCTCAACCCAAAGAATGATACGTCCACCTA
>CBIMFG010001209.1:0-2206 GCA_966243125.1 uncultured Niastella sp. | reverse complement strand
CACAGCTGCCCATTAAGGCGCCGATGAAGATTAATATGGATAAAGCCTTTTTCATCAAGTGGGCTGTAAGCTACAAAACTATCGGTAATAGAACAATCGGGACTGACTAATATCAATCCCGGAAATCTTTTATTACATCCGGAGCGGAAAAAAGACCTTCCACAGAAAGAAAATCAATGCCCGCGGTTTGTGAAAATAGCTTGACCCCAGCTTACTGGTTTTCCAATACTTAAGATTTCTTAAGTCATTATTTGTAAAAAATAACGACTTTGCAGCGATTGATCACATAGGGAAAACTAAAAGCTATTACATGGAATATAAATTACAAAAACCGATTCACGGTTCTATAGGCACCACCAAATACCAACATGTTATTGAATGGCGTAATGGCCAATTCATTGCGGATGAGCCGGAAGTACAGGGCGGTAAAGACACCGGCCCCGATCCTTACACCCTGTTATTGTCATCACTGGCCAGCTGCACCCTGGTTACCTTGCGCATGTATATCGACAGAAAAGGCTGGGACGTGCCTGAAATTAAAGTGAATGTGAATATGTGGCAATCAAAGGACGGCGACAAAACCGTCACGTTCATGGACCGTGACATCATTCTCCCCGCAGGTTTGGAACCTGAGAAAAAGAACCGGTTGCAGGAAATTGCCGCCAATTGCCCGGTTTCAAAAATTATCGAAGGAAACATCAAGGTGAGAAGTTATGTTTTTCATGATGAGGATGTTGACAAAAAGCTCAAATACACCAACGGCGATATTACCGTGGTTTGGAAACCCGAGCTCTGCAAACACTCCGGCCGCTGCGTAATGCAATTGCCCAAGGTATTTAATTTAAAAACCAAACCCTGGGTTACTATGGATGGGGCTGATTCGGAGGCAATTAAGTTGCAGGTTGATAAGTGTCCTACGGGGGCTTTGTCGTGGGTTAAGAATTCTGCGGTTACTGAGGGGAATAGTTGATAAAATTATCAGGTTAACCAGTTGACCAGTTAACCTGTTGACCCGTACAAAAAACTCAAGCCGCCTGCCGTTGGCAAACGGCTTGAATTTTACTGGTTAACTGATAAACTCGTCAACTGGTCAACTAAGAGCCTATGGCTCTCTTCCACCCCTCATACCACTTTTTATTTCGATCAATATCTGTTGGAACCAACGTATCCTTCACTACCTTCAACTGCTGTAACTGCTGTAAACCTGTATACACACCTACTTTTAAACCAGCCATATAGGCAGCACCTAAAGCCGACACTTCGGGGAAACCGCTGATCACTACTTTGCGGTTTAACTGGTTGGCCAGGAATTGTACTACAAAGCGATTACCGGTAATGCCGCCATCAACCATTAACTGGTTTAATAATAAACCGGCATCAGTTTCCATAGCGCCAATAACGTCTTTTATTTGGTAGGGAATGGTTTCCAGTGCAGCCCGTACCAAATGATTTTTGGTAGTGGCGAAGGTCATGCCGTGAATGCTGGCTTTGCGGTTCATGTCCCAATACGGTGCACCCAATCCGCTGAAGGCGGGAATCAGGTATACGCCCTGGTTATCATCAAGCGCCATGGCCATGACTTCGGTATCGCGACTGTCGTTAAACAATTCCCATTCATTCTTTAACCATTCAATGGTAGCGCCACAGGTTACTATCACGCCTTCCAGTGCATAACAAACCTGTTGTTCAGTACTCCAGCAAATGGTGGTGACCATACCGGTAGTAGAAGCTTTGGGTTTGTCGCCAATGTTCATCATAACAGAACAGCCGGTGCCCAGCGTGGCTTTGGCAGAACCGGGTTCTAAGCAAGCCTGCCCGAAGGCGGCGGCGTGCGAATCGCCGATCATGCCGGCAATGGGAATGGCGTTTTCGAGTACACCCAGCAGATTGGTTTCGCCAAAAAGAAAAGAGGCTGGAACCACCCGCGGCAGGTTGAGCTTTTGCAGGTTGAATGCTTTCAATAGGTCGGCATCCCAATCGAGGGTGGCGATGTTGAAAAACAGGGTACGCGAGGCGTTCGTATGATCCGTATAATAACTTTGTCCGTTGGTGAATTTATACAGCAACCAGGTATCGATGGTGCCAAAATACGCTTCGCCCTTGTCGATGGCTTGTTTTACTTCGGCTACATTCTCGTACAACCAAACCAGTTTGGTGCCTGAGAAATAAGGATCAACCAGCAAGCCGGTTTTTGTTCTGATGTCGT
>CBIMFG010001208.1:0-2206 GCA_966243125.1 uncultured Niastella sp. | reverse complement strand
CAACGCCCAGCGTTTGGTGATGTAGGCAACGCGTTTCTTTGCGGCAATAGCAGCCCTGATCTGCCGGGCCGCCACCTCAACCGGGGCTACCCAAAACTGTCCATTCCCCTTGGCCATTTTGGTTTTTACAAACCCCGGACGAAGATCTGTTATGACAATAGCGACTTTTAGCTTTTGCGCTTTTATATTCAGGCCTTCAGCATAGTTACTTACATAGGCTTTGCTGGCGCTGTAAGCGGGCGTCCAGCTATTACCCCTAAGCGCAGCTACCGAAGAGAGCACCGCCAGCTGGCCATGGCCCTGTTGCAGAAAATAATTAAAAGTAAACGCGGCTGTTTTTACAAAGCCCATCACATTGGTGGCTGTGGAATCCAATTCTACTTCAGCTATCAGCTCCGTTGAGGGGTCGCCATAACCAGCACTATAGATCAGCAGATCGAGACCACCTAACTGTGCTATCATTGATTGCAAACGTTCTCCTATATTAGCCGTTTGCACATCAAAGCAATCGGTATACAAAGCAGGAAATTGCTTTTTCAATTCCAAGAGCAATTGGGCCCGCCTGCCGGTAATGCCCACCGTATGGCCCAATGCCAGGTATTGCTGAGCCAATTCCCTGCCCATGCCCGAAGTAGCACCTATGATGATGATCTTCATAATTACACAAAATACTACAGAAAAATGAAGAGGCCGCCCTGATCTGAATCAAGGCGGCCCCGCTATAAATTGATCGCTTATTATTTTTTACCAGCAGCTGCTTTTTCAGCTTTCACCTTATTTACATAAGCTTTAAACAGATCGTGCCAGTTGCGGCCATTGCTGTTCAAATACTGCTCGCTTTTTGTTTTGTAGATCTCAAAAATGGCAGACACCTGTTTGATGCTTTTGTAATCGATCGCCTGCTCACGCGCCTGTTTCAAATACTCCAGAATTTTGGCCTCCTCTTCCGGTTTCAGATCGGTAACTATCGCCTTATACCCCTTCATGGTAAAGGCCACTTTACCAATGGTGTATTGGTCAAGAATATATTCCACCTGCTCAGGCGTAAGGTCCTTGTTCAGCGCATCCATCAGTTCTTTATGTACCGAAGCGGGCATGGCAGAGTTGGCAATGATCTGGCGGTCCATGTCAGACAGCTTGTTACCCGTAGCGGGGTTAATGCCGGCAGGAACTGTACTGGCCGGGTGCGTATTGTTCCAATCGCGAATGGTTTTTAAATGCGTGGTAACAGCTGCTGTTACGCGTTTCTCTTTTTCAGCATCTGAGAGTTTCAATCCGGCCGACCATTCCGCCGCTTTTTTCTCCACTTCTGCATTGGATTTGGCTAATGCCGCTGCGGCTTTGGCGCTACTATCGGCCTGTGCCAAACAAAAAACAGGCAAGGCAAATGTCAATAAAACAATAAATGGCAGGCTTTTCATCATTTTGTAAGAATTGTTTGCTAAAATAATGCATAATAGAGGGCAGGGGAAATAAAAAGGTTGCATGTTACCCGTCATTCACAAACATTTTACCGCGATTCCCGTTATCTTAATAACTTTACACTATGCAGAAGGAAAGCCTCTATCAGCCTTTTGACATCCATTACACCAAGGTGGATGTTTGTCCCAAATCGGCGCATAAACACAACTTTTTTGAACTGGTTTATATTGCCAGCGGTACCGGGGTTCAATGCATCAACGACAACCAATACAATTATAAACCGGGCGACCTGTTCCTGATTACGCCCGATGATTGCCATTCCTTCGAAATTGCCACCACTACTGAACTCGTTTTCATTCGCTTTAACGACGTATACGTAAAATCGCAACAACAGAATGATCCCCGGCATATAGAATGGATAAAAAAACTGGAATACATTCTTCATAACGCCAGTCACCAACCGGGTTGCATCCTGCGCAATCAGCCCGATAAAATACTGATGAAAGCCATGATAGAATCCCTGCTGGGAGAATGGCGGCAGAAACAACTGTATCACCATGAGATCACTTCGCAGCTGGTGAACACGATCATCACCATTGTGGCAAGAAACATCGGCATGATCATGCCCAATAAAGTGATTGATAACACGGCCAATACGGTTGTCAGCATCCTTAATTACATACAGGAAAATATTTATGAGGCTGATAAATTAAAGGCCGACATCATTGCCGGCCATTTTGGGTTTGCCGATGGGTATTTGAGCCGCTATTTCAAAAAACACACC
>CBIMFG010001207.1:0-2207 GCA_966243125.1 uncultured Niastella sp. | reverse complement strand
GAGAACATTGAGTTTGTAAAAGGACCTGCTGGATTTATGCTGGCCGCCGGTGAGCCTGGTGGTTTTTATAATGTGGTAACCAAAAAACCAACCGGTTCTTCGCATCAATCTTTAAGCATCAGCACCGGCAGTTTCAGCACCTATCGGGCAGCGCTTGACCTGGATGGTAAACTGAGCAAGGATGGCCAGTTGTTGTACCGCCTGAACCTGGCCGCGCAGCAAAAAGACTATTTCACCAAATTCAACTTTAATAACCGGGTAGTAGTAGCGCCGGTTATTAAATACCAGATAGACGACAAAACCGCTATTACTTTTGAATATACCTACCAGGCTATTAAATTCCTGGCCAATGGTAACTATACCTTCTCAAAGGAAAAACTGGCCGATGAAAGAATAGCCAATGATTTCTTCTATGGCGATCCATCGTTACCGCCCGGTAAGATCAGGGACCACAGCGTATATGTATACCTCGATCACCAACTGAATGATCGCTGGAAAGCACATGCGCAGGTAGCCTATTTCAACTTCGCAATGGCCAGCAGTAGTGTATGGGCCGACTCCATGCATGCAAATGGCGACATGTGGCGATATAATAACAGTGGCGATGAAGCTGGTGAAAATCGTTTTGCACAGCTTTCTATTTCCGGAGAAGAACAAACCGGCAGCGTTCGCCACCGCATTTTGGGCGGACTTGATTTCGGGAATAAAAAATTCTGGGGCGATTTCCGTTCCATTAAACCCAATATTCGTTTTGCCAGGGTATTAGACCCGGTAACCAGAGTGCCTTATGAACCGCAGTTTAATGTGTATCACCCTATTTATGGATTGCCTTTGGATTCCATTCCTACATTCGATCGTTCGGTGAACATTCGCACGCGTTCTGGCTCTACCGTGTATGCCACCTATACCAACTATGCATCAGCCTATGTACAGGATGAGCTGGGTTTCTTCAACAATAACTTACGCGTATCGCTTGGGTTACGTTTTACTTATGCTGAAACCGTTGGTAAAACCGAAGCATCCGATCAAAAAGACAAGGTCTTTTCACCCCGCGCCGGCATCAGCTACTCCATCAACAAACAAACCTCCGTATATGGTTTGTACGATCAGAGTTTTATCCCTGTGACTGGTACCGACTTTTATGGCAATGCCTTCAAACCCATTAAAGGAAACGACATTGAGTTTGGGGTGAAAAAAGAATGGCTGGGTGGCCGCTGGGTAAGCAGTGTAAGTGTATACCAGATCAACCGTACCAATGCCTTAACGCCCGATCCCGAACACCAGAATGGCGCCCAATCTTTCAATCTTCAGTTGGGTGAAACCGAATCAAAAGGGGTTGAAGTAGATATTAATGGGGAGTTGGCAAAAGGCTTGAACCTGGTAGCCAACTATGCCTACAGCAGTTCAAAGATCACCAAAGAAACACCGAATGTGGCCACTAAAACAGTGGGCAACGTAACCCCTAATACCAACGCACACACCACCAATGCCTGGTTAAGCTACCGCTTCAGCAAAGGCACATTTAACGGTTTTGGCGTAAATGGCGGTATTCAATGGCTGGCCGATCGCTATATAGGCACTACCACCAACCCTAACATGCCTAACTATTTCCGCGCTGATGCCGGGGTTTCTTTCCAAAAGAACAAATTCGGCGTATCCATGCTGGTGAACAACCTGCTCGATAACCGGAAACTATTAACAGCTGCTTCGCTGGATGCTACGCCTGCAAAAGCAAGCAGCTTTTACTCGTATATAGTAGAAGCACGCCGTAACATGCGTATGACCGTAACCTATAAATTTTAGTTACCCAGCACATGAAAAAACGTGGTAAATCCATCTTTCGCCTTATAAACGACTGGCTGCATTTGTGGCTGGGTCTGGCATCAGGCATCATTGTATTTATTGTAAGCATAACCGGTTGTATATATGCTTTTCAAAAAGAGATCAGCAGTATTACCCAACCCTACCAGTTTGTACCTGTTGAAGAAAAACCATATCTGCCGCCTTCCGGGCTCAAACACATCGCCGAACGGCATCAGTTCGGCGATAAGGCCGGCAAACCCGGTAAGGTTATAAATGCCATTCAGTACGCCGGTAAAGGCAAAGCGGCTATTGCTTCTTATCGCGATAAAAAGACAGGTTACATGATGGTGTACCTGAATCCGTATTCAGGCAGTGTGCTGAAAGCAAAAGCGCTGGAAAAAGAT
>CBIMFG010001206.1:0-2213 GCA_966243125.1 uncultured Niastella sp. | reverse complement strand
TATCTGTTAACCCAAACTTCTTTCTTAGCTCACAAGCTGCTTTGCTCAATTCTTCCCCAGGTTCAAAAAACCGGGTATTAATGCCGTTGCTGCTGCCATTACCCAACACCTTCATTTTTTGTTCCTTACAAAAGTGGTTATCTAATATAAAACCAGCCAGGTGTTTTGAGTTCGGGTATACATGTGTGGCGCAGCTATAAGTAAGGCGTTCTACAAAGTTGAGCACCTTTCTTTTCATACCGGTGTTTTCCATCAGCGGCATACCGGCCACCGTATGCATACGCACAGGCACGCCGGCTAAACGGCTGGCCATCATACCCAATAACCCTGCCTTGGGCGTATGGGTATGCACAATAGCGGGCTTTTCTTTTTTCAATAACCTATATAACTTCCACAATGCTTTTATGTCTTTCACAGGAGTAATAGCACGTGTCATAGGCACAGGCGCTGTTCTCACCCCTTCCCTAACACCAACCTGTTCAAGTATTTTGTCGGGCGATGAAACTGCGAGCACTTCAAAATGATTGGACATATACCTGAGCTGATCTTTAAGCAACACGCTTAACGATACAGGCACCGTAGTTATCCTTATCAGTTTATTCGATGTTTTCATATTATCTATTTGTGTATGAGGCCCTCAATTCGGGTACGCTATAAAGATTGCTTACCTTTATACAATTGCAATATTGTAAAGAAGAAAAAATGTTCGTAATTTATTTTGTAATTCGTTAACCCAGCTAACAATCATAATCTACTTACCATGCAAATACGACCCGCCACGCCCAAAGACAAACCTGCGATGATAGAGCTATTGAAAAAATCATTGGGTGAAGGGCTTATTCCCAAATCAGAATTTTTGTGGAACTGGAAACATGAGCAAAACCCCTTCGGTTCATCCTTTGTATTGCTGGCCGAAGAAAACGGTATGCTCATTGGGTTAAGAGCGTTTATGCAATGGCAGTGGCAATGGAAAGACACTACTTACAAAGCCATTCGCGCCGTAGATACCGCTACCCATCCCGAACACCAGGGAAAAGGCATTTTTAAAAAGCTCACCCTGCAGCAACTGGAACTTTGTAAACAACAGGGCGTGCATTTCGTATTTAATACTCCCAACGATCAAAGCCGGCCTGGTTATTTAAAAATGGGTTGGGTGCAACAGGGCAGAATGCCCTTGAAATTTAAAGTTCGTAACCCCATTGCCCTGGCTTATGCGCTGGCGTTCAAAAAAGGCAAAGGCGGCTCAGGTCCCGAAGATCCTACACCTACCCAAACCTGGGACCCTAAGGTGTTTAGCCTGATGGATAAATACGTTCAAAATACCGATCAGTTAAATACGGTTCTTTCTGCTTCGTATATCCGGTGGCGCTACGCCGATAATCCGCTGTTCAGCTATAATTATTTTACCGACTTCGAAAACTTTCTGCTTATTGGCCGTATAAAGCAACATTCTTTTACCAGAGAGTTGCGCCTGGTAGACTGTATGTTATTTAATAACCCTGCAGCAAGCAGGCGCATCAACTCCAGCATCAGCAAGGTAGTTCTCCCCTACTGTAAAAAACATAAAATACAGGTCATTTCATTTTCAGGACAGCAATATCAATCACATCAATCTGCTCTTAGTTGGATGGGGATAATACCTGTTCAGCACCGTGGTCCCATTGTAACTTTAAGAGATTTGAATATGAATGAAAAATTTCCCGAATTACTGGAAATTAAAAACTGGGGCTATTCTTTAGGCGATATGGAACTGTTTTAACAGTTCACCTGCCATAGTTGGTAAGCCGGGAAACACCGACTGTTCTTTATTTTAAGGGAAGAAATCCTAAACCGGGTAGGCACATAGAAACATAACCATTTCGAACCTGTATAATCAAACTGAATTGACTATGCTCCTATGTGGCTATCTGGTATAAAAACTTTATTGTAATATTTTACTGGCTTGTTTTGCTGCTTTGGGTGCTGCTTCACCTACCAGGTATTGATCATATTCGCCCATGTTCCAACTCGTCATCCCGTATTTCTGCTGGCACTTTTTAAACTCCTTCAACAACACTTCCAGGCTTGGTATATTCTGTTCGGGAGAATCGCCAAAATTTTCAGGGTGCCACCACAGATGAGATACTTCTTTTTTCTGCGCCGCTATGCGAATTTCCTGGCACGATCTGCGTAACCGCATTTTATTGGCCAGTTCCGATTTCGGACTCCAGGGC
>CBIMFG010001205.1:0-2214 GCA_966243125.1 uncultured Niastella sp. | reverse complement strand
TGTATACAAAAAGGTATATGAATATAGATGTTGATGCCATCAGGTTCCAGAAACTTTTCATTGCTGTCACTGTTCCAATACTTATACAAAGGATAATTTGTATAAAACTCATCCCTGGTGGGTATTTCTTGCTTACCGTCAATCAGTAATGATATGGCTGAAAGATCTGTCATAGTAATTCAATTTGAAGGTTCAGGGCTTTTCGCTGATAATGATCATTGATTTTGCTTCATTATCGTATGGCCCACCCGCAAAATTGCCATACACTTTACTGTTAATAAATCCGGCCTCTTTTATATACTGGGTCAACTCGGCAGCAGAATACAGGCGATGCCAGGCGGTGATCTCACTCTCAATGCCATCTTTGGTGATCAGTCGTTTGCACTCCAACCTGTTCCAGTTGTTCATGATCCTGCTGGTGGCAATCACTTTATACCCTTCATATTCCAGTTCTTCCACTTTGCGGAAGGTAGAGGCAATTACTTCCTTGCCCAGAATTTCAATAATAAACTTGCCGCCTGGTTTTAACGAAATATAGATATTCTTTAACACCTGCAGATCGTCTTCAATATCTTCAAAATAACCAAATGAAGTGCATAGGTTCGCTACCAGGTCAAATGAATTGGGTTGGCAAAACGTTCTCATATCACTTTGTACGAAGTTTATATCAAGCCCCTGTTTTTTTGCTGATTCCGAGGCTATGTCGAGGTATGGTTTTGTTATATCAACACCCGTAACAGCAAAACCCTTACGGGCAAACTCAATGCTATGACGCCCTATGCCACAACACAGGTCCAGCACTTCCCGGCCCGGCAGATCGCCTAATAGTTTTATTAACCGGTCAATTTCAATAAAGGTGAGCCTTACCAGGTTTTTATTAAAGATGATTGAACGCTTTAAAATCCAATCTTCTTCCTTCTCGAACCATGATGCTTGCTGCATATGTTATATTTTATATTATTAGTAATTCTAAGCTTGTATTTCGTATTCAGTATCCAGTAACAAACCAACCGGCTGTGTCTTATCTGTGGTAACCAGCTTATATAACATTTGACAGTACAGGGTGGTAATAGCTTTCAGTTCAGGTTCGCTATAAAAACCAGCGGTTGATGAAAGCCGCATGGTAATACTGGTAGCAGTTTCAAACACCGCCATGGAAACAGGCAGATTTTCTTTACTACGGGATGGTATATAGGTTGTAAGCAAGGCCTTGCCTAACTTATAGGTACCCTGGTTATAGTGATACCCAAAAAATGTTTTGAACAGATCTTTGGGATCCCGCTTCTTTTGTTTCCATATTTCCAGTTGTTTTTCAAAAGGAAATTGTTGATGGCTTAGTGCGGCTAATATGTTGTCCCTGCTTTTTAGTAAATAGTCCTGAATGCTTTCGTTATAATCAACCTCGTTTTTTACCAGCACAACATTCGACAACAGACCGATCACATCATCCATTCCCTGTTCATTCCTGTTACGAACCGGTACCATCACCATGGCCATTTTAGCAGCACATATTTTAAACAAGATCAGGTAGTATGTAGAAAGGAAGAGCTGAAATTTGGTAAACCCGTTTTTTTTAACAAAGCTGCTTACCTTTTCATTTATTGCTGGTGAAAGAGGTGAGATGCAATAAGCCCCGGCAAGATCCCGGTTTGCCACCAATACATTATTTCCGAATTGCAAAGCAGGAACTTCACTTTCCAGCTGCCGTATCCAGAACTGTTCATCTGTTTTATAGCGGGGAGAATGACTGTATGAATAAACGTTTCGTTGAAAGTGGGTATATTGAAGTCTTTGATGTTTAATGCCGGTACCATTATAGATCGCCTGCAGATCGTCCATAATAATTTTCAACGATTCGCCATCTGAATTAATATGCGGCATATCCAAATGCAAAAAAGTTCGCGCATTTGGTAATTGTATAATAAACACCCTCATCAAGGGCAATGTTTTGAAATTATAAGGCTGCATTACCATCAGGATCTCTTTGTCAATATCATCACTGGCAGCATTGATCACCTGAATACTGAAATTTGCAGATGAGCTTATATGCTTGTATACTTTTCCGGCTGAGATGTAAAAAGCTGTTTTAAGGCTTTCGTTGGTGTCAATTATTTTTATAAAACACCATTCCAGTTTAGTCAGGTCAATTTCCCCATCTATCTCAAAGGTGATGGTTGAATTAGGGAAGTTCAAGGAGGGATTGAGCAGGTTTTG
>CBIMFG010001204.1:0-2218 GCA_966243125.1 uncultured Niastella sp. | reverse complement strand
CGTAATAGCAATAAGGCCAGCCACAGTCAGCACCTTTTGTTACTTTGAACATCTCTTCAGCAGGATTTTCAGCGCCTTCTTTTTGATTGTACATTTCAGGGAAGAACTGAAATAACATATCGCGGCCATGCTGCATGCAATACAGTTCATTTACTTCTGTGTTCCAATCGAGGCCTACTACGTTGCGCAAGCCGGTAGCGTAGCGTACACCTTGTTCGTATGACTGGTTGGTTTTATCGGCTTTGAACTGCCAAATGCCGCCTGCTTTCTCCAGAATGGGGCAGGGGTCTTGCCCGGGCGAACCTTTTACGCGGTCCTGCACCTGGCAGCAGTTGCTGGGGGCGCCGATGTTTGTATACAAATTGCCGTTGTTATCGAGCACGATTGATTTGGACTCGTGTTGGTTTTTGTTCCACAAGCCGGTCACGATCTTTTGTTCAGAAGCGGTGTCAACCTTGCCGGTTTTTTCATCGATCTTGTAACGGAATATTTCATCATCGCTTGAAGCATACAGATAGCCGTTTTTGATGGTGATACCGGTACCTATATATTTACCAAACCCGGTTACTTCGTCTGCTTTGCCATCGCCGTTTTTATCGTGCAGGCGAATGATGCCTTTCCCGTCTTTTAATTTTGACAGTTTTACAAATACATCGCCATTGGCCGCCACCACTAAATGGCGGGCTCTGCCTAAATCAGCGGCAACCACTACCGATTTAAAACCCGTTGGTAAGGTTATAGGCGCTTCGTCTCTTTTAACAATGCCGGCCTCGGGTGATTTTACCTTAGTAGTATCATTGGCAAATGCAGCAGTTGCTAAAACTACTGTACATGCCAGGATCAAGATTTTTTTCATAATGGAATATTTAAAGCGCTTTTTATAAAGCGGGTTTTAAAATTACAACTTTAGCAACCTTTTGATCAGGCTGGTTGCCAGTTTTTCATGGCATTAACTACGGAAACGTTTTCCACAGGCGTGCCCACCGTAATGCGTAAACAACCCGCACAAAGCTCCACACTGCTGCGGTCGCGTACTACGATGCCTTTTTCCAGCAAATAGTTGTATATGGCTTTAGGATTTGTTACCTGAACCAGCAAAAAGTTGGCGTCGGAGGGGTAGATCTTTTGAACGTAAGGGATTGTTAACAGGTTTTTGGCCAGTACATCGCGCTGCGCAACAATTTCCCTGATCATGTCATTTACCTGCCCAACTTCTTCCAGCGCCTGCAGGGTTAGTTCCTGCGAAGCCTGGTTGATATTATAAGGCGGTTTAATTTTATTCATCACCTGAATGATCTCCTGTGATGCAAATGCCATACCCACGCGCAGGGCAGCCAGTCCCCAGGCCTTTGACAGGGTTTGCAGAATAACCAGGTTGGGGTAGTCGGCCAGTTCCTGGGTAAAGGAGCGGAACCGCGAAAAGTTAATATAGGCTTCATCTATCACTACAATGCCGGAATAGTTATTTAAAATAACTTCTATGTCATCGCGGTCTAATGAGTTGCCGGTTGGGTTATTGGGCGAACACAAAAAGATGATCTTGGTGTTGTCGTCAATGGCTTCTTCAATGGCCGGCAGGTTTAACTGAAAGGCTGGTGTAAGCGGCACCTTTTTTATGTTCACATTGTTGATGTTGGCGCTTACCTGGTACATGCCGTATGTGGGCGGACAGATCAGAATATTATCTACGCCGGGTTCGCAACAGGCGCGCATCAGTACGTCAATGCATTCATCGCTGCCATTACCCAGGAAAATGTTTTCGATGGGAACGCCTTTAATAGCCGCTAGTTTTTCTTTTACTTTTATTTGTAACGGATCGGGATAGCGGTTATACCATTTGGTAAGCGGCGATCCAAAACTGTTTTCATTGGCATCGAGAAAGGTGCTGGCCTCGCCTTTAAATTCATCCCGGGCAGAAGAATAGGGAACGAGCTTCTTTATGTTTTCCCTTAGTATATTATTTAGGTCGAATGTCATTTTAATATTTTTTGTCGTCAATGGTCAATGGTGAATGGTCAATGGCCGAAATCCCCAAACACAGAACTTAAAGCAAAGAACGCTAAACTTGAAACTCTGAACTCGGAACTCCGAACTATAATCGAACTTTAACCGCATTCGCATGCGCCTGCAATCCTTCCGCTTCGGCCATGGCAATCACTGTTTTGCTGATGTTTTGTAAACCTTCCTGGGTTAATTGTTGAAAGGTGATCTTTTTTAC
>CBIMFG010001203.1:0-2225 GCA_966243125.1 uncultured Niastella sp. | reverse complement strand
CTGAATATGTTTCTGACAGTTTGGATGCACAGGCGCTCACCGATGGCATTTTTGTACCCAACACCTTTACGCCGAATGGTGATCCCCGTAACGAATATTTTAAGGTGTACAGCAATGTTACCAGATCAATACACTGGATGGTATTTAACCAGTGGGGTGAAAAATTATTCGAATCAAACGATATAGAAGGCCAATGGGGTGGAATTTATAAAGGTAAAGCTCAACCCGTTGGTGTATATGTGTATGTGGTATCAGCCGTGTTAACAGATGGTACCAAAGTATCCAAAAAAGGAACCTTTAATCTAGTCCGGTAAACAACCCAAAAACTGTTTGTAATGCGACAATATCTTATAAAAACCAGCTTGTTACTGTTGACGCTTGTTTCAGCAATAGCAGGTTTCTCTCAAACAGACCCTCATTTTTCACAATACTATGCATACCCGCTGTGGCTAAACCCGGGCTTAACGGGCGCCATTGATGGTAACTACCGGGTTACGGCTATGTACCGCAGCCAGTGGGGGGGTATTAGTAACCCCTTTTCAACACCCGCTGTTTCGGCGGATATTGTAACCAATAAGAATGTTAGTCTTGGGGTGAACATCATGAACCAGCGTGCCGGTAACATTGGTTACAGCTATATGACCGGCTACCTTTCCATGGCCTACAATGGTGTTCGCTTCGGTTATCACCAGATCTCCATGGGTATGGCATTGGGCGCGCTTAACCGCAAGTTCGATCAATCCAAGTTTCAAACAGGCGACCAATGGAACGCAGCAACCGGTTTTAATCCCGGTGGCGTTTCAGGCGAAACGTTAACTAAAACTTCGGCCATTGCATTCGATGCAGGCGTAGGCGCTGTATACTACGATGGAACGCCGGGTAAAAAAGCCAACCTGTTCGGCGGTGTTTCGGCTTACCATTTAACACAACCAACAGATCCTTTCTTTACCGAAGGCGGCGAAAAAATGCCCATGCGCCTTACTGTTCATGGCGGGTTTAAATATAACGTAAATGAAAACCTGAGCATTACACCCAACCTGTTGTATATGCGGCAGGGACAAAGCTCAGAGAAAATGGCAGGCGCCTATGCCCAAATGCGGGTAAATGAAATTACCGACTTTTTGGTGGGCGCCAACTACCGGTTTAAAGATGCCTTTTCGCCTTATGTAGGTGTTTACTATAAAAATTATATGATCAGTGCGAGTTACGATGTAAACGCTTCTGATCTGGGCAAGGTGGGCGGCAATGCCAATAACTTTGAAATATCCCTTACGCTTATTGGCCGCAAAGCAGTTAAACAGGATGCCGTGCCGTTTGTGTGTCCAAGATTGTAACCATTACATTAACATTAGCAAATTGATCATACATGATTAAGCATCTACTAATAATTGCAGGTTTGGGATTGTCTGCATCTGCGGTACAGGCGCAGGCAAGCAACTTTAAACGGGTGGCAGAACAGTTTTATGCCAAAGGCGATTATTATTCAGCCGCACACTACTTTGAAAGATACTTAAGTGGAAAAACGCCCACCCATTCGGGTTACAATGCCTATGTGGTACAAAAACAGGGCGCTGCGTTGCTCAATCACAACGATTTAGGCGGCCTCGACGCCAACCTGTTGTATAAAATGGGCGATTGTTATTATAATCTCAACGACTTTATACATGCCGAGCAGTGGTATAAATTATTGTTGCAGAAAGATTCAACCACCCATCCGCTGGCCCGGTACTATTATGGTATTTGTTTGCGCGCCAATGGTAACTACAATATTGCCCAGCAACAGCTGGGTCAGTTTCAGAAAGAGAATACCGAAGGTGAGCAATATAACAAACAGGCCCAGCAGGAAATCGATAACTGTGCGTTTATTCAACAACAGTTAAACAATGGCCCTACCGGGATTAAAATTGAAAGGCTCAACAACACCATCAATAAAGAAGGGGCCAATTATGCAGCCAGCTGGTTAAACAACAACACCCTGGCCTTTACATCAACCCGCGCTGAGGGATACAACAATGCCCTGTACACCGCCGCCTTTCAGGGTGAAAGTGATTTTGGCAAGGTGGAAAGAATGAACGTATCGACGCCAAAAAATATTCAACAGGGTACCCCTGCCTTTACACCCGATGGTTCCAGAATGTTCTTTACAGGCTGGGTTGTAAAGAATGGTAAAAAAATGTCAGCCATTTATACCAGCGAGCAAAACAACGGCCGTTGGAGTGAACCGG
>CBIMFG010001202.1:0-2230 GCA_966243125.1 uncultured Niastella sp. | reverse complement strand
GGTTTGGGTTGCCGGTTATACGAGGAGAAGATTCCCATTGCCGAAGAAATGCGCAACGCCGCCTTTAAATTTGAAATAGACCCCACGGCCTGTGCGTTAAGTGGCGGCGAAGATTATGAATTACTGTTCACTATGTCACAATCTGATTACGAAAAGATCGTTTTAAATGAACAGATTAGCGTCATAGGTTATATGACCGATGCGGAAGAAGGAACCAAAATCAATACCAGGGGAGGAACCGTTCATGCCATTACAGCGCAGGGATGGAACGCCTTTAAAAAATAAACCAGTGAGCGCATGATGCAGAAGTTAGCCTACGTTTGTTTCGTCATATGTATTTCGGGCCTTATTGGCTGCTCTGCATCACGCCAAACTTTTGATCCTCAGCATAAGTATCCCAAAAAGCAATTACAAAAGGATTATACCGTTTTCCGTAAGGTGCTGGAAGAATCACATCCCAGCCTGTATTGGTTCACCCCCAAAGACAGCATGGATTACTTTTTCGATGATGGGTACCGCCACATCAACGATTCCATGACCGAAGTGCAGTTCCGTAATATTCTTTCTTACGTGGTAAGCAAGATCCATTGCGGGCATACGGCGGTAAAATATTCCAAACAATACGGTAAGTACCTCGATACGGCCAATATAAAAATGTTCCCGCTCAGTTTTAAGGTGTGGGGCGATTCAATGGTCATTACAGCCAATATCAACAGAAAGGATTCTATTCTGCGATTCGGCACCATAGTTACCGCCATTGATGGCTACAGCACCCGGCAGCTTACCGATTCATTCATGAACTATATTTCAGGCGATGGCAACAGCATAAGCGGTAAATACCAAAGCCTTAGCAACAGCAGCGCTTTTGGCAGCCTGTACCGGAATGTAATAGGCATGAAAGACCAGGTTGCTGTAACCTATCTCGACAGCACCGGGGCCCAACAAACGGTTAGTATTCCCGTATTTGACCCTTCGGTAAAAGACACTACAAAAAAGGCGGGGGGCATCAACAAACCAGCTGTAAAGCCCCCGAAAGAAAGTAACCACAATCTTCAGTACGCATCCCGGTATGTTCAAATAGATACTACGTTGTCTTCGGCTTACATGACGTTACACACTTTTGCAAGAGGGAATAAATTACGGTCTTTTTATCGCAAGGTTTTTCGCGAACTGGATCGTCGCAACATTCAACACCTGGTGGTGGATGTGCGCACCAACGGCGGGGGCGATGCGGGTCTTTCTACCTTGCTAACCCGTTACCTGGCCGATAAGAAATTTAAACTGGCTGATTCTTTATATGCCGTTCGCCGTAGCAGTAAATACCACAAATACATTTCCTGGCAGCCTTTTTACTGGTCGCTCACACAGTTTGTAACACATAAAGAAAAAGATGGCAAATATCACTTCGGTTATTTCGAGCGCCATTATTTTCATCCAAAGAAAAAACATCACTACGATGGTAATGTGTACCTGGTAACAGGCGGCAATTCTTTTTCGGCCACTACTTTGTTTGTAAAAAGCCTGCAGGGCCAGCCTAATGTAAAAGTTATTGGGGAAGAAACGGGCGGCGGCGCCTATGGCAATACAGCCTGGATGATCCCCGATGTTACTTTACCAAATACCCGGGTGCGCTTCAGACTGCCTAAATTCAGACTGGTAATGGATAAGAACCTCGTAAAAGATGGCCGCGGTATTATACCTGATATTCAGGTATCACCCACCCGCGAAACCATTCGCCGGGGCATTGATCCCAAAGCCGCTGTTATTCGCGGTATGATCATGCACAAGATTGGCGTGGCTCAGCAATAAACGCGTTGCAGTTCCAGCGCATCATCAAACACCACAAAATCGGCCCGATAGCCGGGGTCCATCTTTCCAAGCATTTTATAGGCAATTAACTGAGCGGGATAAATTGTTGCCATCCGCAGAGATTCCTCCAGCGAAATACCTACGTGATTAACCGCATTCTTTACACACTGCAGCATGGTGAGGGCTGAACCTGACAGGGTACCATTGGGCAATGCATAACGGTCGCCGCGGAACAGGTGCTGGTATTCGCCGCTGGTAGTTTCGGCCACTGCATCGGTAATAAAGAACAGGCGTTGTTGTAATACTTTTTTGGCAATATGCACTGCCGCATAATCCACATGCACCCCATCACAAACAATACTGCTCATGGCCGTTGCGTGATTCATAATGGCGCCTACTACCCCAGGCTCGCGGTGTTGCA
>CBIMFG010001201.1:0-2231 GCA_966243125.1 uncultured Niastella sp. | reverse complement strand
GAGCGGCGTTACACCAACCGCATTGATTGCCCTTTATTCAATAATCAGGCGATCTTTGTGAAATGAGTAAAGTAACTGACGTAATATTGGTAAATGAACAGGACGAGCCCATTGGCGTAATGGAAAAAATGGAGGCTCATCGCAAAGCCGTATTGCATCGGGCTTTCAGCGTTTTTATTTTCAATAGTAAAGGTGAAATGTTATTACAGCAGCGCGCTATGGGCAAATACCACAGCGGCGGCTTATGGACGAACACCTGCTGCAGTCACCCGGCACCGGGCGAAGATACCTTACAGGCTGCCACCCGCCGGTTGAATGAAGAAATGGGTTTTACTACCATGTTGGAAAAGATCTTCGATTTCACCTACCAGGCCGAGTTTGAACATGGTTTAACAGAACATGAGTTCGACCATGTTTTTATTGGTACATACGATGGCAAAATAGCGCCCGACCCAATGGAAGTAAAGGATTATTGTTTTAAAAATCTGGAAGAAATAGAAGCTACCTTATCATCGCACCCGCAAAAGTATACTGCCTGGTTTGGTATTGCATTCCCGAAAGTACAACAATGGGCTGCCGAAAATGTGGTGAAGAAGGTAGTGTAAATAGTAAAGGAACACCCTTATGGGGCTGTAAACATATTGAGGATTTATTGAATTGAAAGCAGGACTTACTATGGTCCTGC
Organism: uncultured Niastella sp.; assembly: GCA_966243125.1. Lineage (GTDB taxonomy): Bacteria > Bacteroidota > Bacteroidia > Chitinophagales > Chitinophagaceae > Niastella. The sequence goes on along the minus strand of CBIMFG010001201.1, from coordinate 1,546 downwards.
TTTTTTGTTGGGTAATTTAGGATGTATAAATCCAATAACCTTCGAACCAGGCCCCGTTTTTAAAACGGTATCTTATGAACGAAAGCTTACCCAGGACCTGTAAAGAGGTTATACCTCAATATCTATGAAGAACCTTTAAGAACACAGCCTTTACAGGTGATCAAATTACCTGGATCCCTCGGTTAACGGGGGATTTTTATTTTCCTGCCTGAGAAGTATTACTGCTGTTGTTGCTTTAAAAGCATGTAAGGAGATATGTCCAATGCTTCGGCTAACTGGGCCAGGGTGTTAAGGGTAACATTCACTTCGCCGTTCTCCATTCTGCTTATTTCGGCATTGTCAATATTACAAATCGCGTATAAATCGCGCTGACTTAAGCCCTTTTCATTTCTAAAATGGCGCAAATTAGCGCCGAAAGCTTTCAATATCTGGTGGTTGGCAGCCAATGGTTATAGTATTAAGGGGTTAAGATGATAATTTTTTTTAATTTTTCGGCTGGGGTATAGTACATCATATTAAAAAATATAGTATCTTCGTTTAAGCATTATCAGGGGATTGCAATGGTAAGTCAGTTTTTAACGCTGTTTACCAGTTTCAATGTTTTTTCTTCACCATTAACCATTTTGTTATGCGTTCCCTGAATAAACATCCTAATTGGCATAGCCAGCCACTGCGGCTAAATGAAGAAGAGTTAAAAAATCCCCGTCTCATCATCGATAATTTTTTTGAGTGTTACCATTTACAGGAAGTTCGGCAAACGTTGTGGAACTGGGTGGTAGAAATTGTTAGCAGCAGTCGCAGCATTTCACAGGAAGGGCAACAACGAAACGATCATATTTACTTCTATGAAAAACTGGAAGCACTTGTAGAAGCTGCCTTTTTAATTAATCAAAGATCAGATGCCTGAGCGCTTTTGGCTATAAGTTAGTTTTCATGGTTCTATATGGAGGACTTTTAGATGTATGTTTTAAGATGGGGGATTCCTGCACCTTTTTAGTACCAATCCGTACCCTATATTTATTTATTAGTGCAAATGATTTTTGAAAAATATCTAATGTTTTGCCTGTTTGTGCCAAACCAAGTGTAATGAAGTAAATTTGCATGCCGCTGGCGCGGCCCCCAATCAAAGGAAAAGATTCATGAACAATTTGTTACAACAGCTGGCTAAGGACCTGGAAGGTGAATTGTATTTTGATAAAACAATGCGGGTTCTGTATGCCACTGACGCATCGGCCTATCGCGAAATGCCCCTGGCTGTTGCTATACCACGAAATGTAGCGGACATCAAGAAACTGATCAGTTTTGCCCATACGCATAAAACGTCGCTGATACCGCGTACCGCTGGTACTTCCCTGGCCGGGCAGGTTGTAGGGAATGGCATCATTGTAGATGTTTCCAAAAACTTTACGCAGATCCTGGAACTGAATGCCGCCGAAAAATGGGTGCGTGTTCAACCCGGGGTTATCAGGGATGAGTTGAACCTGTTTCTGAAGCCGCATGGCCTGTACTTTGGTCCTGAAACCTCTACTGCCAACCGCGCCATGAT
>CBIMFG010001200.1:0-2249 GCA_966243125.1 uncultured Niastella sp. | reverse complement strand
CAGGTTCTTTCAAGCCCAGGTTTTTTATAATGTCGCTTTGTACTTTGGGAGTAGCAGTAGCGGTTAATGCAATAACGGGAATGTCGGGATTGATTTGCGTCATCATTTCACGCAGCCTTCTGTATTCAGGACGAAAATCATGTCCCCACTCAGAGATACAATGCGCTTCGTCAACCGCAAAAAAAGAAAGTTTCAGATCAGAGAAGAACTCAAGGTTTTCCTGCTTGGTCAAAGTTTCCGGCGCTACATACAACATTTTGGTGCGGCCACTAAGCAGGTCATCATGTACCTCGCGTATTTCCTTTTTTGTTAAAGTAGAGTTAAGAAAATGCGCAACATCATCTTTGCTGCTATAACTGCGAACCAGGTCAACCTGGTTTTTCATCAATGCAATAAGCGGGCTAATGATTATAGCAACGCCTTCGCTTATGATGGCCGGTAATTGATAGCACAAACTTTTTCCACCACCGGTTGGCTTTATTACAAACGTATCTTTTCCTGCTAATAATGTTTTTATGATGGCTTCCTGGTTTCCCTTAAAATGATCGAAACCAAATTGTTCCTGGAGTGCTTGATGTAAAGAAGCGCTGGAAATAGTAGTAGATGTAGAAGACGGGTTTGACGCTTTTTTCTTTGCTACAGTAGTGTCTTTCTGAAGTTTTGCCGTTTTTGACGGTGTTTTTTTTGATGTGGTTGACATTGCTCTAATTGTTTCCTTCGCACAGATTGTTTCAGAAAATATTTATTTACGTGCCTGTTTTATTGCCGGTTATAATAACGACAATAAATACTTAAAGTTGCCCTTTAGTTAGCAAATCGTCAGATCAGTTTGAATGGGTTTAAAATCAGGCCATTTAGGATAAAGATGTAACAGGCATCTTGTAAAGGGATGCGAATTTAATTCATTTTTGTTGTTATGCCAACCTTTTAATTGTCAACAATATCATATTTAAAAACCTGCTTAAGTGATATTTTGACCGTAAACATTGTTTTATAACCGACTACATTAGGATGACTTACAAACGGTTTAACTTAATAAAGTTTGCCTTGTTATAACTATTGTAAGAAAATGCCAGCCTTGTAGCAAAGGGGGTATAAAGCTTTGTGTAATTAACAATTTCAAGTAGGTTTGCGCCATAATATGTCAACTTTGTCTGCCATTGATATTAAGTCTGTTGCGCTTCGAACCATAGGGTTGGAAGCAGAAGCTATTGCATCGTTACAAACCATGGTGAACGATGATTTTGAGCGTGCTGTTAAAGCCATCTATGAAACCAAAGGCCGTGTGGTTATAAGTGGTATAGGCAAGAGTGCATTGATTGCCCAAAAACTGGTGGCAACCTTAAACTCAACCGGTACCCCTGCTATTTTTTTACATGCTGCCGATGCCATTCATGGCGATTTGGGTATGGTTCAACAGGACGATGTGGTGATGATCATCAGTAAAAGCGGTGACAGCCCTGAAATAAAAGTATTGGTACCCCTGGTAAAAAACTTTGGCAATACTGTAATTGGCATGGTTGGTAATATGGCCTCGTTCCTGGCCAGGCAGTCGGGCATAGTGTTAAACACCACCGTGTCGCAGGAAGCTTGTCCAAACAACCTGGCGCCTACCACCAGCACAACGGCCCAACTGGTAATGGGCGATGCCATAGCAGTAAGTTTAATGGAGCTGCGTGGGTTTACTTCTGAAGACTTTGCCCGCTTTCACCCCGGTGGTACATTGGGTAAGAAATTATACTTACGCGTTAGTGAACTGTATACAAATAATGAAAAGCCCCAGGTAAGCGAATCAGCTTCACTAAAAGAAGTGATTGTTGAGATCTCAAAAAAGCGGCTGGGCACAACGGCGGTTATTGATACAAGCAATCGCCTGCTGGGTATTATTACCGATGGCGATCTTCGCCGGATGCTTGAAAAGAATATTCCTTTAGACAGTGTGAAGGCTAAAGAGATTATGACCGTAAACCCCAAAACCATTACGGCCGATGCGTTGGCTGTTGAAGCACTTGATCGTTTGCGAAAGTTTGACATCAATCAGCTGGTTGTGGTGGCGGGCGATAACTCGTACCTTGGCTTTATTCATTTGCACGACCTGATCAGGGAAGGGCTTATTTAGTTACATTTATTTATTCATCAAGATTGTAACTTTATCAATAATGTTGTCAATCTTTCGTTTAGGAGAGAATTACATATTTTGATAAATTCTATTTATATTTTTAGCTTAGCCGAAGGACAACTTACATAAT
>CBIMFG010001199.1:0-2249 GCA_966243125.1 uncultured Niastella sp. | reverse complement strand
GTTTACTGCCTGGCGTCAGCAAAAAAATGCGCAGGTGCTTGCCAGTGGGTTTACCTGGGAAGGCACCGGCGATCAGTTGGTAATACAATGGTATTTTGATGTGAAATTGCGCTGGTACCCCTGGGAAAAATTTGGTAGCATAGTTTTTGATAAGCAATTGGGGCCGCCTATGGAGAAATCGCTGGGCAATTTGAAAAAGTTGCTCGAAAAAAATCCATAAAGGCTTACATTTCATCTTAAAACAGAAATAGTATGAAAAAATTGTTGCTTTTTACTGCCATCGCATTGGTAGCAATAGGTGTACAGGCTCAGGGTGATAAATCACAAAGACCCAGTCCGCCTGCTAAAGTATCAGAAACTATCGGTAGCGGAGCAGTTGTTACTATTGATTATAGCCAGCCAGCTGTAAAGGGCCGTACAATAGGAAATGATATTGCGCCTTATGGAAAAGTTTGGAGAACCGGCGCCAACGAAGCTACCGTGTTTGAAGTAAGCAAAGACGTAAAGGTAGAAGGCAAAAGCCTGCCTGCAGGAAAATATGGTTTGTACACCATTCCTGGTAAAGATGAGTGGGTGATCATCTTCAATAAAACCTGGAAGCAATGGGGAACCAATTACAAAGAAGCCGATGATGCCCTGCGCGTAAATGTAAAACCCGGTAAAGCCCCCAGTTTCACCGAACGTATGACCTTCGCTGTTGATAAAAGCGGTAAAGTGTCATTACTTTGGGGTAACGACGAAGTAGATTTCAAGGTTAAATAAGGTTAAGCAGATAATAAGAGTAAAGTAAGCAAAGAGCTGTCCTGAGCGTTAGCAAAGGATGGCTCTTTGCTTTTACCCCCAGCCTCCGCCAGCTGGCGGCGGAGGAAATATTAAATATTGAATGTTGAATATCCAATATTGAAGTAGAACCTAAGGCTGTATTTGCTTGAAGCTTGCAGCTTATGGCTTGAAGCTTTTTTGCATGGTTTAGCCGGAAAAGGAAGTATTACTAATTAGTTTAATTTTAAACCTGCATAAACGCGCAGTAATGCGCTTTTTGTTTTGGTAATTTGCGTTTTAATGCTGAATTTGGTGTTAACTAACTGTTGCGCCATGCTTTACACCTATCAACAGGCAATTCATTTGCGAGGAATTGATCGCCGGATTGGTACCTGCAACCATCCAGTTATTGCTACCGGAAATAACCACTTCCCAATTAATCCAACACATCTTTTCTTATCGTCACTACCAGCTAAGTGAAGCAACTGACAACAGCTTCCGTCCCTACTACAACTCCTACCCGAAATAATTGAAAGAGCATAAACCTGTCCTTCAAACGATTCATGGCATTTAATTATTAATTCGAAAAAAAGGATTATGACCCAACTTTTATCATTGAGTAGGAGATCAGTAAAGGCAGTTGGCTTATTACTGTTCTGCCAACTGATAGTGAGCCTAACGCTTGCACAGGTTCATATTAGTGGAAAGATAACCGGAAAGGATAACCAGCCGTTGACCGGTATTTCTGTGACTGTTAAGAACACCAATTTTGGAACTGCCACCGATGCATCGGGCAATTACAGCCTTAATGCAGCACTTAAACCGGGGAATTATTCAATGGAGATTTCGGGAGTGGGTTTTAAAACCGTTACCCAAAACCTTACAGTGGGCAGTGCCGAAAATTATACGGTAAGTGTTACCCTGGCCGAAGATGCGCTGGGGTTGGATGAAGTAGTAGTTACAGGTACTTCAGAAGGCACTACCCGGAAACAGATTGGTAGTTACATCAGCACCGTAAAAGCCGATCAACTGAACAAAGGCGCTACCAGTAATGTGCTGGCAGCGTTGCAGGGAAAAACGGCGGGTGCGCAAATCATTCAAAACTCGGGCGACCCCGCTGGCGGTATGTCGGTACGGTTGCGTGGAGTTGGTTCGGTGAACAGCTCTTCCGAACCTTTGTATATGATTGACGGGGTGATCATAAATAACAATACTAACCGGGTAACCAATACTCAGAGTGGATATGATGCTTCCAACTCAGGTCCTGGAAGTCCACAGAGTAACAATTTTGTGGGAACAGTTGGGCAAAGCCGGATGGTAGACATTAACCCGGCAGATATAGATCATATTGAAGTGTTGAACGGTGCGGCTGCATCTGCCATTTATGGCTCCCGGGCTAATAATGGTGTGGTGCAAATATTTACCAAACGAGGCAGCAGTGGTGCGCCTGTGGTTAGTTTTTCAACTGGTATAATGACAAGCCACCT
>CBIMFG010001198.1:0-2253 GCA_966243125.1 uncultured Niastella sp. | reverse complement strand
GCCGTTGTAAGTCTTTATGGCCGGGCGGGGTTTGTCAATTGGAAGGTCGGTTACCGGTAGTTCGCCGCTGAGTTGCCGGAGCCAGTAATTTCTATGTTGCAGAAAATTTTCCTGGCTGTATTGTTGCTGTTGCCATACTGCATAGTCTTTATAATGTATGCGCAACGGTTGTAACGGGCTATCCTGGTGTTGGATAAATGCATTGTATAACTGCAATAATTCTTTTATCAAGATGCCTGTGCTCCATCCGTCACTGATAATATGGTGCATCACATAGCTGAAGATCCATTTGTTATTGCCGCACTGATATAGATCGGCACGAAGCAGCGGCCCGTTTGCCAGATCGAACACACGCGACAAGCCGGCCTTTACTGCCTGCTGTATGGTAACTTCATCTGACTGGCGCAGGTCATGACAGCTTATCCGGAAGCCAGGTTTTTCATTGCTCAATATATACTGCCTTACCTGCCCCTCCTTTTCGCGGAACACCGTGCGCAGTACCTCATGACGATGTACCAACGTATCAAAAGATGCGGAAAGCGCGTTTACATCGAGTGTGCCTTCAAACTCCAGCACAACGGGTATATTATAGGCTATACTGCCTTCTTCGAACTGGCTTAATATCCATAACCTGCGCTGTGAAGAAGACAAGGGATAGGATTCGGCAGCGGCCGCCCGGCCAATTGAAACAACGGGCAGCTCATTGGCAGCACCGGACAAATATTTAATTATTTCTTCCCGGTGTAATTTTATTTTGGGGATCACGGCATCCAATACAACGCCGTTTGGGGCATCTATTTTCAGCTTGCCATCCTCTAAAAAGATATTTATCTGCTGATCTGCTAATTCAAGAATAAGTTTAATGGTCTCTTTCATAACCTCAATCGTTCTTATTATACATGGATCTAAATTTCTACAAGCATTCTGTTTCCTTCGCTGGTGCTCTTTGGTTTTTCCAGCCAAAGCCGTGCTCTTATCAACTCGCCTACGGTTTCAATGGTAGGGTTTAAAAACACGTCCTTTATATTTAACTGCACGCCAAACTCTTTTTGTACCTGGCCTGCCAAGCGGGTAGCATTTAAACTATGTCCGCCCAGCTCAAAAAAGTTATGCTGCACACCAACCTGTTCAAGCCCCAGTACCTGCTGCCAGAGGTGCGCCAATTGCTTTTCTATTTCATTGCGCGGCGCCACATAGGGTGTAGCGGCACCGGTAGCCTCCGGTGCAGGCAATGCTTTTTTATTCAGCTTACCATTGGGCAATACTGGAAATTCAGGCAACTGAATACAATAAGCCGGCACCATGTAATGCGGCAGTTTTGCGCCCAGCCAGTTACGCAACTCTGCTATTTCCACCTGCGATGCACCTGTTACATAAGCTACCAGGGTATTGTCGCCGCCGGTTTCTTTAAAAACGGTTACTACAGCGGCTTCAATCAGCTTATATTGTTCCAATACTTTTTCGACCTCTCCTAACTCTATCCGGTGCCCGCGGATCTTTACCTGATCATCTTTTCTTCCGAGAAATACAATGTTTCCATCGGGCAGCCATTTACCAAGGTCCCCGGTGCGGTATAGTAACCGGCCCGGCTGGTAAGGATCGTTTATGAATTTTTCGGCTGTTAACGCTGGTTGATGTAAGTATCCCTGCGCAAGGCTGTGGCCGCCGATACATATTTCCCCAGCTACACCAACGGGTTGCAGCTGATCATGACAGTTCAGGATATAAACACGGCTGTTGTTCAAAGGACGGCCAATGGGCACTTTAGTTAGTTGATCCTGCGCCGGGTTTACACGATAAAGCGTAGCGGAGATCGTAGCTTCGGTAGGACCATACTTATTATAGAAAACAGTGTTTTCGTTTACTCTTTGTGGTAAAGACGCAGGACAGCTCTCCCCTGCCGATACCACCCGCCTGAGTGCGGTGGCTTTTGTAAAGTCAATATGTTGCAGCAAAGTGGGTACACTATGCAGGTGTGTTATCTTATGGGCGCCTATATAGTCTGACAACTCCTCTGTATTGGTAGCCAGAGACTGACTGATCACATGCAGCGCCGCCCCGTTGAACAGGCTCAGCATGATCTGTTCCACCGCTGCATCAAAAGCAAAGTTCGACACCTGCAGTATGCGGTCCTCATTGCTGATACCATACTCCCTGCCAATAGCAGTAATATAATTATACAGCGCGCCATGCTGGATCATTACGCCTTTAGGGCGTCCCGTTGAACCGGAGGTATAGATCACATAGGCCAGG
>CBIMFG010001197.1:0-2256 GCA_966243125.1 uncultured Niastella sp. | reverse complement strand
GTGCTGGAAGATATTGTGAACATTTCAAACGACCAGTTGTCGAGTGGTGATCCTACCACGCTATTAGGCTCTGCTGTAGCCGGTTTAAACGCCAATGATATCGAAAGCTTCGATATTCTGAAAGATGCCGCTGCAACCGCCTTATACGGCGCCCGCGCTATGAACGGGGTAGTGGTGATCACTACCAAGAAGGGCCGGGTGGGTAAAACCTCTGTTAACTATACCGGTAACTACAGCACCCAGTTCAAACCAACCTACAACGATTTCAATATCATGAATTCGGCCCAGCAAATGTCGGTGCTGGGAGAATTATACCGCAAGGGAATTATTTCTTCCGACATCCTCGATAGAGGCGATATAGGGGTGTTTGGTAAAATGTATACAGAATTAAAAACAGTAGATGCCAACGGGAATTTTGCACTGAAGAATAACGACGCTGCTAAAGAAGCCTTTTTATTGCGATACGCCAATGCCAATACCGATTGGTTCGATCTGTTGTTCCGGAATAATTTTATGCAGGAGCATTCCATTGCCATCTCCTCCGGAACAGATAAAGCACAGTCGTATTTTTCTACCAGCTACTATGGTGATAATGGCTGGACGGTTGCCGACAAAGTGAGCCGTTATACCCTGAACTATCGCAATAACTATAAGTTCAACGATAAACTGAGTGGTGGCTTTGCAACAGTAGGTTCTGTACGGCAGCAGAAAGCCCCTGGTTCGCTTACCCGCAGTAGCAACCCGGTAGAAGGAAAGTTTGATCGTGATTTTGACATCAACCCGTTCAGTTATGCGTTGAATACCAGCCGTACCCTTACCGCTTATGATGAAAAGGGTAACTTGGAATATTTCAGAAGGAATTTTGCTGATTTCAATATCCTGAATGAATTAAAAAATAATTACCTCGATCTGAATGTTATTGATCTGCGTTTGCAGGGCAACCTGGAATACAAGTTCGCTAAGAATTTTCGCTATGAATTTGTAGGCGCTATGCGCTATGTGAAGAGCACCCGCGAACACCAGATCACCGAAAAATCCAATATGGCGAATGCCTACCGGGCCGATGAAACTTCTACCATCAAAGCAAATAATAAATTCCTGTACCGCAATCCGGATGATCCGGAAGCACAGCCGGAAGTGGTGTTGCCTTATGGTGGTTTTTATAACCGTGCAGAGGATGGCCTGGTTAGCTATGATGTAAGGAATAGTTTGAGTTATACAAAAAATATTGGCAGCAAACATTTCGTGAATGGGTTAATTGGTCAGCAGGTAAAATATGCCGACAGACAACATTTTTCCAATACCGGTTATGGCTACCAATATGAGAACGGTGGTGTTCCCTTTGTTGATTACCGCATCCTGAAACAAACGATAGAGTCGAATTTCCCTTACTATGAAATGAGCAAAGATTACGATCGCTTTGTGGCCTTGTATGCATCTGGTACCTATACCTATGATTCCAAATATAATTTTACCGGTACTGTCCGGTACGATGGTTCCAACCGCTTAGGGGAATCGCCTAAAGCGCGCTGGCTGCCTACCTGGAGTTTGGCTGGCTCCTGGAACGTAGACAGGGAACCGTTTATGCAGAATTTTTCTTTTGTTGATTATATGACTATGCGGGGTACTTATGGATTAACAGCCAGTATGGGACCTGCCACCAACTCGAGCATAGTACTGAAAAATGCTACTTCCAACCGGCCTTATTCAAACGAAACAGAATCGGTGATCCAACTGATCAACCTCGAGAACAGTGATCTCACCTGGGAAAAATTGTATACCACCAACCTGGGTGTTGATGCCGGCTTTTTGAACAAACGCATGAACGTGAGCCTGGATGTATACCAACGTAAAAGTTTTGACCTCATCAGCACCATTAAAACATCGGGTATTGGCGGGGAAGCCTATAAAGCGGCCAACTATGCCGATATGGATTCAAAAGGCGTGGAAGTATTAGTAGGCGGACAAATTATCCATGACAGGAACTGGGGTTGGAAAACGAGTTTGACCTTTGGGTACAATACCACGAAGATCACCAATGCGAAAAACTCGCCTAACATTTTTAGTTTGGTTGGTGCAGAAGGTGGTAACAAAGAAGGCTACCCGGTTCGCAGCCTGTTCTCTATAAAATACAAAGGACTGGAACCATTTACCGGTACACCCCAGTTTGTTGATGAAGACGGTAAAACCAGTTCAACCGTATACATGCAATCAGAGTCAACAGGCAATCTGCAATATGAAGGACCGGTTGATCCT
>CBIMFG010001196.1:0-2256 GCA_966243125.1 uncultured Niastella sp. | reverse complement strand
TTTACGCTTACTGTAACCACAGATGACTGGTTACAAATGGAGTTTCTGCCTGCTCAGGCTTTACCGCTTATACAGGAGGAACTTGCTTTTATAGATCCCATTTTGTTAGCAGAAAACGGTTCTAACCCTTTATTGGGTTATGAACACATTCATATCCGTAACCAAACAGCCCAGCTTGGCGTACAAATTCCCTTTGACGTTTTGTGCGCAGCTGTTCAGGCAAGCCAAAAGGGAAATATCCGGCTTGATGGCGGAGATTTTATTAAAAATGGCTTTGCTTTGAGAACCGACAATTACGAATATTACGGCACCATAGAAAACAATCATATAACCCATTTATGTTTGACGGCTTTCGACTGCATTGACGATGAATTTGCCCAGGTGGCCACTACCTGGGACCTGGCACTCATAAACTGGTGTGCGGGTAGTATAACAACGGTATAATACGCTAAACGCAGAACGCTTAATGCATAACGCCAATAGCCTAACCTGGCGTTCGGCGTTACGTGTATTTTTTTTTGCCCGATTTCAAAAAGTCCTTTAATTTACACGGTCAGATAAAACTTCCAGCTATCGATACTTTGGAAGTTTTGTACACGAAGCTCCGATTAGTAAGCCAACTGCCGCTATTGGCTTAATCATTAAATGTATTCAACAGCATGGCTAAAAAGAAACGCATTGCTGCAAAAAGGACCGTTCTGGTAAAGAAAAAGTCAGCAACACCCAAAAAGAAAGCTGCCGGTAAAAAGAAAAAAACCGCTAAAAAAGCACTCGCCACTCCAGCAATAACGACCCAGCGGCTGGTAATTCACACAAATGATATCACCAAAATCCTTGGTATAAATATCCGGACTGCTCAGCGACTGTTACAAAGCATTCGTGAAGAATTGGGCCGCAAAAAGAAGGATTATGTATCCATAAGAGAGTTTGCTGAATATGTAAATCTCGTTGAAGAAGAGGTAAGGCAGAATCTGAGTGTAGTAAGCTTCAATTAATAGGGATATCTTTTGAAGCTAACTACATCCTTCTTACTTAAGAAGCTTTTCCTTGAGAAAGGAGATGTTCCTTTTGCCATAGGCGGGTCATTTCCTTTCAATTATTTTAATCTTTCGTATTTTCCTTCTTTGCTTACTCTGTAAAATTGATTATTTTTTATTAAAAGAGCTTCGGAGTTTCCCGAAGCATGATCGGTATTTACATTAATTACTTTTCCATTAAAGTAAGGAGTAATCTTTTCAACAATGGTATGTCCCGTTACAATCGTATTTATTCCAAAATGATTTAAAGTCTCATTAATTAGTTTTTCAGAAACTTCTCCCTTGTAATAACCGCGATACCAGAATGGGGAATAATTTCCATCGAATAAAACCATTGAGAGTGGATCATCAAAAATATTATTTGCATTTTTATAATTAGCACGGGCAATTGAGTTTATTTCATGAATAGAAGGAGCTAATTGCAAGAGCTCTGCCGAAATACCCCCATGTACAACCAGAATATCACCAATTTTCTCTACAATGTTTTTTGTATGTATCCAATACCACAACTCTTTATTTCCATAATATATTGCCGTTTTAGGCATGATCGATGATGTAGAGTATTTAGGGTGAACATATCTCCAATCACCATTTAAATTCATGATCTCATGATTACCTAAAATAAAATGCACGTATCCTCCTTTTTTTCTGGCCTTTTCCTCAAGAGAATATATTAACCAAAGGCATTCCAGCACCTGTTCCCCCCTGTCAAAACAATCACCAGCGATGACTAAATGACCATCTTTAAAAATCCAATTATAATACTTATCAATCACTTTATTTTTCACCAGTAATTTTCTAAAAGCTTTAAAATTACCCTCAATATCAGCCAGTATCAATACGATATCAGGCTGACTATATTCAGCTCTCTCAATTTGCCTGTCATTTTTTAAATGAAAAGAGAAGCTTCTGTTTGAACTGCCATAACTGGTTATTTTTAAGGCAATTTTTTCTTTTGAATGCATAATTGGTATTATCTAATTTTTGCAATCTTTTTACCATCCCGAGTTCCACTGAAAAACTCTCTTAAATCTTCTCTAACCGTTGCAGGCACAGCAGTTACTTTCTTATAAACTTTCTTATTAAACGAATAGTACATGGTTGGCTCTTTATTGTACAATTTATACTCGTTCGCCTGATTAGTGCTATCCAGAAATAATCTGTTTTCTATAACTGGCAACTCCCTATCATTTTCTCTAAAGTACCCACCAATCGTCTT
>CBIMFG010001195.1:0-2258 GCA_966243125.1 uncultured Niastella sp. | reverse complement strand
GAACCCGAGCCCGCCTCGCTGGCAGCCGCTATTTCCCGCTATTTTGAACTTGGAGAACAATATTTTATACCGCATCTTCGCAGCGAAAAGGAAAAATATTCCTGGCATAATCTTGTTAAGACTATCCTGGAAATATAACCTGACTTTTAACATTCTCTTACATGATCTATAGAAGCAAAGCACCCTTACGTATTGGTTTGGCAGGTGGTGGCACCGATGTTAGCCCCTACAGCGATCTGTATGGCGGCGCCATCCTGAATGCAACCGTGTCGTTGAACGCCTATGCCAATATTGAGCCGGTGGCTGAAAAAAAGATCCAGCTGCACGCCATGGACCGGCATGAAGAGCAGGAATTGGACTGGAGTAAGGAGTTGCCCATTGATGGCAAACTCGATCTGTTGAAGGGCGTATACAATCGTATTCAGCAACAATACGGCATGCCCGAAACGGGGTTTAAGCTGTCTACTTATGTAGATGCGCCAGCTGGCTCTGGTTTAGGTACTTCATCTACCCTGGTGGTGGCCATAGTAGGCGCCTTTGTGGAAATGTTGCGGTTGCCCCTGGGTGAGTACGATATTGCCCATTTGGCCTATGAAATTGAACGCAACGACCTTAAAATGGCCGGTGGTAAACAAGACCAGTATGCGGCCACCTTTGGCGGCGTGAATTATATGGAGTTTTATGGCGACAATGTGGTGGTAAACCCCTTGCGCATAAAACAACAGTATTTGTTTGAACTGGAAAACAACCTGGTGTTGTATTACACGGCTACCAGCCGTGAATCGGCAAAGATCATTGAAGTGCAAAGCCAGAACGTGGTGTCGAAAAAAGAAAAATCCATCGATGCCATGCACCAGCTTAAGCGCCAGGCCCAGTTAATGAAAGAAGCCCTGTTGAAAGGCCGCCTGCATGAAATTGGCGAGATCCTTGATTTTGGGTTCCAGCAAAAAAAGCAAATGGCCGAAGGTATTTCCAACACGCTGATGGATGAAATATACGAAGCTGCAAAAAAAGCAGGCGCTACCGGCGGTAAGATCTCCGGCGCTGGCGGCGGTGGGTTTATGACCTTCTATTGCCCGGCCAATACCAAATATGCAGTAAGTGAAAAGCTACGGGAGTTTGGCGGTTTTGTAAAGAACTATCAGTTTGTTGATCACGGCCTCACCTCCTGGACTATATAAACGCTAAAAAAAATAGACCTATGAATAATAAGATTGCTGATATTATCAAAGCATCGATCAGTACCAAAGAAACTATTTTAAAAGACCCGGTTTTACTGGGCACTATTGACGAGCTGGCAAACATTATTACCAGCGCCCTGCGCAATGGCAATCGCGTATACTTCTGTGGAAACGGTGGCAGTGCAGCCGATGCACAACACCTGGCAGCCGAGTTCAGTGGCCGTTTTTATACCGATCGTGAGGCATTACCTGCCGAGGCACTGCATTGCAATACCTCTTATTTAACGGCCGTTGCCAACGATTACAGCTATGATGTGGTATATGCCCGGTTAATAAAAGGCATAGGTTTAAAAGGCGATGTGCTGGTAGGTTTATCAACCTCAGGCAACTCAGCCAATATTTTAAAAGCGTTTGAAGCTGCCCGCGAAAAAGGCATTATCACAGTTGCCTTTACCGGCGATACAGGTGGAAAAATGAAACCGCTTAGCGATTACCTGGTAAATGTACCTTCAAAAGATACCCCCCGCATACAGGAAAGCCATATTATGTTAGGGCACATTATATGTCAGTTGGTGGAAGAGCAATATTTTAATAAATAGTTCCAGGTTACAGGTTGCAAGGGAAGCAGGTACTGTATTCCCTGTAATCTGAAACTTGAAACCTGCAACTGCTATTTATGTCTATTAAAGAGTGTATTATACTGGCAGGAGGTTTAGGAACCAGACTCCGCAGCGCCGTACCAGATCTTCCGAAATGTATGGCGCCCGTAGCCGGTAAGCCTTTTCTGGCGCATGTGGTGGGTTATTTTCAGAACCAGGGTGTTGAAAAATTCATCTTCTCATTGGGTTATAAACACGAAGTGATAGAAGCATACCTGGAAGCCGAATACCCGGCGCTGAACAAACAATATGTAATTGAAAAAGACCCATTGGGTACCGGTGGCGCCATTCAGCTGGCCTGCCGCCAGGCTACTGAAAAGAATGTGCTGATCCTGAATGGCGATACCCTGTTCTCCATTCAATTACCGGCGCTCACCGCTTTTCATGAGCAACACCAGTCGCATTGTACGCTGGCCTT
>CBIMFG010001194.1:0-2271 GCA_966243125.1 uncultured Niastella sp. | reverse complement strand
AAAATTGATAATAACCGGGATATGGATAAATTAATGAAAGAATAACCGTCCGCATGGCGGGCGGAAATGAAGAATGTTGAATAACGAATGTAGAATGACGAAGTGAATACAGTTCCGGCTTCAAGCCTTGTATTTGCTTGTAGCTTGCGGCTTATAGCTTGCGGCTTGTATTTACTATCTTTGTACTATGCGTATTGACATTATTACCGTTGTGCCCGAATTATTGGAGAGCCCTTTTTCGCATTCCATCATGAAAAGAGCCCGTGAAAAGGGTTTGCTGGAGGTGCACGTGCATCACCTGCGCCAATGGGCCGTTAATGAGTACGGGCAGGTAGATGACTACCAGTATGGTGGCGGCGCCGGCATGGTAATGATGTGCGAACCGCTGGCCACCGCTATTGAAACACTGTCGAAAGACCGTACCTACGATGAAGTTATTTTTATGACCCCCGACGGCGAACGGTTCACCCAGTCTATCGCCAATCAGTTTTCGCTGAAAGAAAACCTCATCATCATCTGTGGCCATTACAAAGGTATTGATCAACGCATACGCGAACACTTTGTTACGCGCGAGATCTCCATTGGTGATTATGTTTTAAGCGGTGGTGAGCTGGCCGCTGCCATTGTAGTGGATGCCATAGGCCGGTTATTACCCGGCGTGCTGAATGATGAAACCTCGGCCCTTACAGACTCTTTCCAGGACAATATCCTTGCCCCACCTGTATATACCCGTCCCGCCGAATTCAGAGGCTGGAAGGTACCTGACATTCTGCTAAGCGGCGATCCTAAAAAAGTGGAAGACTGGCGCTACGAACAATCCATTCAGCGCACCAAAGAACGCCGCCCCGACTTGTTCGAAAAACATTAAAGGTTTAAAGTTTAAGGTTTAAGGTAAAAGTCTGAAATTCGGAACGTACGACAAAACACAGGCTCCCTGAACTTTGAGACCTTAAACTTTATACTTTAAACTTTCAACCTTACACCAAAAAGCGGTTTAGTCAAACGACCAAACCGCTTTGTAACAGGACGGTAATCTATGCTATCAAAAAAATTAGCAGGTAAATAATCAACTGCATAACCAGTGTAAAGACAATCGTCTTCTTCATAAGGGATGGATTTACGCCTATACAAAAGCATGCCGCGTGCCAAAGTGATTTTATTTGTATAGGATATCTACGCACCGTAATTAACTCAATAGCAGCAACTGCTGAGAATCAATTTGTTTAGCCAGATAAACTTATTCACACAGTTCGTGAATCGACAATCGGCAATTCTTCCCTTCTTCATTTCTCTGCTTTTCATTTTTCATTCCTCATTTCATAATGATCTCCACTTTCACCGGCTTTCCATTAAACTCAACCGTTAGAAACTCATTAGAAAGCTGTTGAAACGGATCGGGCTGTTTGCCAAAACTACCGGCATCTACAGGTTTACCATTAACTGTTGCCTGACCAGCCAGCGCAACCGGTAATTCGAATTTGAATGTGCGTTTGAATTTCTTTCCGTATTGATTGGGATTATTAGTAGTAATATCAATAGTTACTTTATTCCCTGCAGTAACACCTTTGAAAGTCACCAGTTCGTAATCCGCGCGCTCCAGTGTTTTGGTGCTGCTGCCATCATCATCGTACCACACATACTGAGAAGCATAGGTAGAAGGATAATACCGGATGGTGATATTTTTTGAATCAAATGCTTCGGTTGATTTGATAGTATCTTTTGAGAACCACAAAGGTACAAAGCCACCTTCGCGGGCGAATACTGGTATTTGTTTTATATCGGCCGGCTGATTGATGAATTTACCACCATCAACAACCGAGTTGTTAGCCAGGCTGTACCATTTACCAGCTGGTAAATACAGCATACGGGCAGTAGCTCCCTGACTCGTGATGGGTGCCACCAATAAGTTATCGCCCCAGAGATATTCATCTTCTGCTTTTAACGCAACGCTATCGGCAAAGCTGTAATAATACAAAGGCCGCATCAATGGTTTTCCCAACACTGCCTGATCGTAGCTTAATGAATAATTATAAGGCAACAACTGGTAACGCAATTTTATATAATTGCGCACAATGCTTTTATAAGGCTCAGCCAATGTGGATGCCGTGGGATGAAATACCGGTGTAAAGGCTGCCATTTGTAACCAGCGGGTATATAATTCAGGATCGGTTGTCAATAATCCACCGGCATTTGAATGCACGTAAGGCATTCCGCTCATGCTCATTCCCAATAAAACCAGTGGCTGCGCTTTTAAACCACTCCAACTGGGGG
>CBIMFG010001193.1:0-2271 GCA_966243125.1 uncultured Niastella sp. | reverse complement strand
CATCGCGGTGCAGGGTATTGTTCTGCACCTTTACATTATTCAGCAATTGCTGCAGCACCTTCCAGGCGGTTGCTGAATCAGGACGTGGGCCATTGCCTCGCCAGTAATTCAGTAATTGCTCATAACCGTCTGGCGTTTTTATCTCCAACGGATTATTGATACCCATTTTTTTCAACGGCCACCAGCTCCAGCCAATACCATTTTCTTCTACCAGGCGAATACATTCAGTAAACCAGGTGTTTGAATTTTCGCCCGATTCGCCGAGCCACAGAGGGATATTATAATTATCGCGATGATCGAGAAACTTTTGAATGGCAGGCTTTGTATTGAAATTGCCATACTTGTGAAAACTCAATACCAGGTTATTATCCCATGCCGGCAACACCCCATTGTAATTATTCCCAAAGCCATTGCCTTCAATAATAACGATGTGCTTTGTATCTACTTCCCGAATGGCTTTGGTCATATCTATCAATAATTGCTTCAGCGGCACATTCATTTTTTCTGCCGTTCCGCGTTTATCAGCGGTATCCTGAAAACCCCAATTGGGTTCGTTCATGATATCATAGCCGCCAATGTAGGGTTCATTAGCATAGCGTTGTGCCAACTTTTTCCATAGAGCTATCAGCTTCTGCCGGTTTGCATCGCTTTCCCACAACGATGGTTTACCGGCATTGCGATCGCTGATAGGTAGGTCGTTACCCTGACCACCTGGTGTGGCATGCATATCAAGGATCAGGTACAATTTATTGCTGCGGCACCAACTGAGCACGCTGTCGGTGATAGCAAAGCCTTTTGTGAGCCATGTTTGTTCACCGGCAGTTGGTTCCTGCTCAATGGGTAAGGTAAACAGGTTATAGTGCAGTGGCAAACGAACAGCGTTAAAACCCCAGGCTGCCATTGAATCAAAATCGGCTTTGGTGGTATGCTGTGTTAACCAGGCATCGTAAAACTGTTTTGTTTTTTCTTCACCTACCAAACCGGCAATACTTTCCTTTATGCGATGCTGCGTGCCAAGGTTACTCACCCGAAACATATACCCTTCCTGCAATAACCAGCCGCCCAGGCCCATACATCGCCAAATCACAGGCTGTCCTTTTTCTTTGACAATTTGTTTTCCCTGTGCTTTTAAAAATCCTTGTGCAAAACTGTGTGATGTTATAACAATGAATGCTGCTAATAAAAAACAGTTGCGAAAACTAATAACCATACCGGGGTTAAAATTTTTTAGGGTTGAATAAGGTCCTTTCTAAAAAGGAAAGCCGTCCCAAGGCGTTGAAACGGCTTACCATACTGACTTACAATCCGGGGTATTGATTTAATGCCGGATTTTTAGCCATTTCTGTTTGCATGATTGGAAAAAACATAAACCAGGCACCTGTGAACGGATGCTTTTGCTGAAACATAATCGGGACTACTTCATAGGAGTAACTCGTTATACTGATTTTACTGCACTTATAATTATAGGGTACGGAAGTTACAGTTTGGGGCTTGCTGCCACTTTGAGCCGACAGAAACAGGGGCATAAACGGACAGGGAAAATTTGTCAGGAATAATCGCTTTTGTCGCATGGCAGCAGTTTCGTTTTGTTGCTTATAAAGTTGCAATAAAACAGCTGCCCATACCAATTTTTGGCTACGTCAAAACCTCTACAACAGAAAACGGTCCATTGACTATCATGTAGTTAAATATTGAAGGGACATTAGCCGGTTATGGAGATCAGAAAATCGTACAAACTGGCCTCATTGCTGGTTAAACCCAGTTTTTTGCGAAGGCGGTAGCGGCCGGTTTCCACCCCGCGGATGGAGATGCTCATAAGGTGAGCAATTTCTTTACTGGTTAAATTTAATCGCAGGTAGGCAGCCATTTTTAATTCTGTGGCAGTAAGATCAGGCCATTGTTCTTTCAGCTTTTTCAAAAAATTGGAATGCACCTGATCAAAGTGCTCGGTGAACTGTTCCCATTCCTGGGTAACGTCCAGTTCACTGTCAATAAGGCGGATGATCTTTTGGAACTCTTTGGATGCAGCCTTTGTTTCTTCATTCGTTTTAAAGGCGTTGAGGTCGTCTTTTATTTTGGAAAAGATCTCCATTTTTCGCACCAGGTTCATGGCAGCGGAAGCCAGTTGCGAATTTTTATTTTCAATGTCGGCCTGCAGTTTTTCATTTTTCAGCTCAATGATCTCTTTTTCCCGTTTACCCATTTGCAACTCATGCACCATTTGCAATTGCTTTTGCTCCTCGGCATAGCGCTGTTCCTGCACGCGGGTCT
>CBIMFG010001192.1:0-2273 GCA_966243125.1 uncultured Niastella sp. | reverse complement strand
GTATGGCGTATTCCAGTCTGTCACTTTCCCTTCCCCTTCATAAATGTCAGTTGCCCATACATACGCATTCTTTTCTTTTTTACCGAGCAGTAACCAATAGCTGGGTAAAATATAAATGTTATCAGCCGATAATTCTCCCAATGCAGGTGTTGAATTCAAAACAGCGTCGTAATCCAGCAATTGCTGAAAATCTTCAAGGGTGGTGGGGACCACCACATTGGAGTTGGGTTTTTCATCCAGAAATTCCTTTTTATTGCAGCTTAGAATGCCCAAACAAAGCAGGAGAAAACTAAAGTATGTGTTTTTTACTTTCATTGGAAAAGGAATTACCGATTAGAAATCGATTTTTAAACCTGCTGCAATTGTTCTGGGCGGAATGGTGCCGGAAATATAATCCGGGTCAATGCCGGCATGATTGGCTTTCCAAATAATTCCCAGGTTATTGCTGTACATATATATTCTGAACTGGTTCACGGGCAACCAGCGGATCTCACTCTTGTTGAGTTGATAGCTTAGTTGAATGTCCTGTAACCGGATATGATCGCCTTTCTCAACCAGTACATCAGAATACGAGTAAAAATTGCTTCTGTTTAAACTTTCAGTAAAAGTCATGGAAGGTACCGAGGTGTACTTTTCATCGCCCGGTTTTTGCCACCGTTTTTCATAATCAGGATGACCTGTTACCGGACCATAGAACAGGTTATAATAATTTATGGAAGGCCTTCTGAAATAGTATCCCATTTTCCAGGTAATGGCAAACGAAAGTTCTACTTTTTTATAACTGAAATTATTACGCAGGCTGCCGGAATAAACCGGGTTGGCCGAGCCTCTGTAAATGAGATTGGAAAGATCTGATGAGTTAATGATATCGCCATATTTGGTACTGATTTCCTTATTCAGGTAACCCTGTGGGTCCCCGGTATTGGGATCCAGCCCCATCCATTTTAAACTGAAGATAGAATACAACGGTTTGCCTTTTATGGGGCTTATGAATCCCGGATCGCAATAAAACCAAACAGCATTTTGTTGTACTTTATAATCGGTGACTTTGTCGGCGGTATAATTGAATAACAGCGTACTAACCCATTTGAACTGTTTATTAATGTTTTTTGTGCGTAACATAATATCTACCCCTTTGCCCCTCATATCTGCCGTATTACCCCTGAATTCGGTAACCCCTGTTGTTGGGTCAAGTGGACTACTACCAATCAAATCGATTCCTCTGCGGGTATAATACTCCAGGCTGCCTTCTATGGTGCTGTTCCGGGTAGCGAAATCAACCCCGTAATTAATCATATGATTCTTTTCCCAGCGCAGAGAAGGGTTGGGCGGATTGACGATAGATGAAGACACGATATTATAACCATTAGGCGCATCTATGTTGGCAGTGGTATATGCCGATACAGTTCTATCCACATTCCCTTTGTAGCCATTGGTGATCCGCAATTTTAAAAATGGCAACCAGTTGAGTGTATAAAATTTTTCCTGGTTCAATTCCCAACTAGCGCCAATTGACCAAAGCGGCACGCCCTTTTGATTGGTTTTTACGCCAAAAAGGTTCGATTCATCTTTGCGAACACTGGCAGAAAAAATATACCTTCTTTGAAAAATATATTTTGCGTTCAGGTAGTAAGAAACAAAATTATCTGCCTGGGTAAATGTCTTGTTTTTGTAATCGATCTTTTTTGTTGCAGCTGGTGTCTGATAAAGAGGATATAGATTATCATAATCTACCGGGTAAGGGCTGGGTAAATTTTGATTGTACCCATAGGTGCGAAGATCCTCATGGTATGTTTTGGTCCCTCTAGCTTCTGCCCCTGCCAATGCTGTGAGCTCGTGGTATTGGGTATGATTGCGATTGTACCAGCTGGTATTATAATTTAACTGCGTACGAACGTTGTGTGATTCATACTGATCAGTGTTCTGGTCTACAATAGCGCCTAATGGAATGTGCCGGGTAACCACACCGGTGTCTACTTCTGTAAACTGGTTTATAAGATTACGGGTAAAGTAAGTTTGCAGGCTGTTATAGTTCTCCTTTTCAATAAATCCTTTGTTGTATTGATACAACACTGCCGCATTCAATCCTTTTAGTATGGTGTATTTCACATCGCCATTGATGCGGTAGTCGGTTGTTTTTGACGTATTGCTGCCGTTTCTCAGTTCATCATAGGGCCGGTAGTTCCAATCTAAAAGGTAGCCTTTGCCTGCTGTATCTTTAAAAGACTGCCGGATGTTGGCAGGTGCTGTTAATGCATTTCCATAGTCATCTA
>CBIMFG010001191.1:0-2274 GCA_966243125.1 uncultured Niastella sp. | reverse complement strand
CGGTCAGTTGAACGGCCGAACTTATCATACAGCGTGTTCAACGTTGATTCAAAGATTGGCAAGGTAACCGAGATCCTGAAAAAAGTACCCGGCAGCAGCATCGTTTATTGTAAAAGCCGTAAACGCACCAAAGAGATCAGCGATCTGCTGAACATGCATGGCATTACCGCCGACTTCTACCACGCAGGTTTACAACAGGAAGAACGGATGCGCAAACAGGCTGCCTGGATCAATAACTCCGTTCGTACCATCGTTTGCACCAATGCCTTTGGAATGGGCATCGACAAACCTGATGTACGCGTAGTAATACATGCGGATGTACCCGATTGCCTGGAGAATTATTACCAGGAAGCAGGCCGTGCCGGTCGTGATGAAAAGAAATCATATGCGGTATTGTTGTATGATAACAAGGAGCTGGATGAATTGCAACAGCTACCCGATATTCGCTTCCCTACCCTTGAAAGCATTCGGCAGGTGTATGAAGCCCTGATGAACTATCTGCAAATACCAGCTGGTTCCGGCGAAGGCAATTATTATAATTTCGACTTCACTGACTTTGTAAAAAAATTCAGGATCAATATTCATCTGGCCATCTATGCCATAAAAGCATTGGAACAGGAAGGCTGGGTTTCGTATAGCGAACAGATCTTTTTACCATCGCGCATTCAGTTTGTAACCAATAAAAGCTGGTTATACCAGTTTGAAATTGACAATCCGAAACTGGAACCTGTTATAAAAACACTACTGCGTACGTATGAAGGCATCTTTGATATGCCGGTTAGCATCCACGAAAAAAGTATTGCGTATTTATTGCGAAGAGAAGAAGCTGAGATTATTCCTGATCTGAAAAGACTGCATGCCAACGCCATTATAGAATACATTCCCAAGAAGGACAGTCCGCAAATGTATTTGTTGTTGAACCGGGTAAAGGCCGACACCCTGCGTTTTAACATGGCCGCTTATGAAAAAAGAAAGCAACAGTTTATTGAGCGCATCAAAAAGATGATGGAATATGTTCATGCGGATAAACAGTGCCGCAGTCAATATATTGCGGCTTACTTTGGCGATGAAAAAACAAGGCCCTGCGGCATTTGCGACAATTGCCTGAAACAAAAAGGTCATGGTCTTTCGGCCGATGAATTTGATGCTATTACGCAATCGGTATTCACTATCATTCGCCAGCAACCGGTGTTGAGTGAAGTATTACCCCAGCAGCTATCAGGCATAAAAAAAGATAAGCTTTTTAAAGTACTCGACTTTCTACAAAGTGAAAACAAGATCTACATAGATAAAGAGGGCTACGTAAAACCTGCCTAAATAAAAAGTCCGGTGTGTTGCCACAACCGGACCTGTATAATTATTTTCTACTTTAATGCTTTGGCATATGCATGCCCACCTGCATCATCATGGTATTGGGCGATTGTACATTGTGGTGTTCTATTATCTCCCCATTATCGTTGAGTTTGAAGATATCAACATCCTTTACTTTATAGGGTTTATTGGTAGCCTTCATACCCATGAAATCACCTTTCCAGGTACCTGATTGCTCTGCCCAAACCATTACCCAATCGCCATCAGCTACATACTTCACATCACTGCTTTTGTTATCAGGAAAGGCCGCCATCCACTGGTTGAACATTTTTGCAATACTATCTCTTCCTTTCATGGGTGGCATACTCCCATCGCCATAATCCACCACATCAGCCGTACAATACTTCAAGGCTTCAGCTACGTTGTGCGAATTCATGGCTTCATAACTGGCCATGACGTTTTTCTTGTTGCGTTCTGCTTTGCTTTCCGTTGTAGCTGCGGTAGAGTCATTCATTTTACTTTGTGTTCCACCCTCGGCAGTTTTGTTAGTGTTTGATTCACAGGCCGCAAAAAGGATGGCTGCTGTGGCAACCAATACAAGCGATTTCTTCATAATTGTTATTTTAGGTTAAAGAATACAAACCCTTGTCATGTGTTCATGACCTATGGTTGGGACTTGCGTATAACAATAGAAGATACGGTTATGATTGCTGCAAATAAGCCTTATAAAAACCAGCTTTTTGATGTCTAAGATGAACTCTTGCCACCCAAACCCAATGCACCCAGCAAACTGCGGGTAATGATATTGGCGGCAGTGCGTCCTATTTGTTTGGTAACCGAACTATCCAGTACTTTTTCCAAAGTTGATTTTTCTTCTTTCTTCGATGCTTTGGCTGGCTTTTCGTTCTCCTGTTGCGCTGATTTTTCAGCAGCTTCGTTCAACTTAGCGGTTAATATTTCACA
>CBIMFG010001190.1:0-2275 GCA_966243125.1 uncultured Niastella sp. | reverse complement strand
TACACCGTCAGTTTCCAGGGGAAGTTCCAGGCGTTTGGTTTCCCACTGTTGGATGTATTCAAATACTTCTTTTATGTTCCGGCACTTTTTATAGGTAGGTGATACATTAAAATGCCAGTCTTCCAGCATTTTGATACTTTGCTGCGCCGTTTTAATGTAGAAATAAAACGGGTGCTCATGGCTCCCAGGCCGGAAGGGGTTATATTCCTGAGTTTTGTTTTATAGATAGAAAGATCGCGTTGAACCTTTTTTAAAGTTTGGGCCTTTATTCCAAAACCAAGCGCTTTGCTTTTTAGAAAATTGCGGAGGTTGTATTGCGTCCTGCCGGTAAAGCCATGTAAATTGTTGCCAATACTTAACGTGATGGCCTTGGTATGGTCTGTAGCCAGCATATCCTTGTAAGGATCGGCTCCGGGGGTAAGGTCAAAAACTTTCACCCCCTCATCGGCCAGCATTTTGCCCAGCATCAAAAAATGAATAATACCGGGTGAGTGTTTGGCATAAGCCGCATCAAATGAATTGATGCCCTGCAAATGCACCTGATTGGGGCTTTGCACGCTTACATTGGACGAAATTATTTTATCATTGATCTTTAAAACAGTTGCATGAATGGCGTTTTGTTCGAATAATGATAGTAAAAATTCTTTTCTTAAGGGATCGTTTTTAAATGCTATTTTATTATACATAGCTCCCTTTCTGAAATCAGATTGAAGGGCCAGTTCATCAAAGATGGAAGCAAACGACCCGTAATCCTTGATACGTTCAAATAATAAGTCACCCTGTCTGCTTAGCCGGTTTATCTTTTCTTTCCTGTTTTTCTTTCTGAGCTCACTGCTAAGGTTTGCACCATTAACGATCATTAAAGGGTGAGAGGAGGTTTTTACAACACAACGCCGGCGCCATTTTGATTCTTTTTCTGTAAAGCCCAATGAAACTTCAGGTGGAATATATTTAAGCAGGATCTTTCTGGTGGGGAACACCCGGAGTACTTCCTGCAAAGCATTTTTAATAAACTGTTCGTCATGGGCATCTGTAGTAAGCCAAACCTGGTATTCGGCCTGGTTTGCCCCGGCTCCGGTTATCAGGCCATTCTTGTCTGCAGCCAGCGTTAACAATCCGGTAAGTTTTCCTGCATGTACTGTCCTGATCAATACAGGAACAAAATCCTTTCGGTAGATCTTATACCAGGTAGCTACAAAAGAAGGGCTCTGAAAAACCGTAGCCCAGGGGCAGGCTTTCCATAGTTGGTTCCATTCACCCAGGAACCGGGTATCTTCTAACAGGGTAAATACCTTTTCTCCCGACAGCAGCTCTGTTCCTTCAACGTCTTGTTGAAAAAGCGATACTACGGTTTTTGCTTTGGTTGCTGATGCTGTGAATGACATATACTTTAGTTTTCAGTCTTTAAATACCCGACATCCTACCAGGTAGAACGTCGGGTTAAAAGTGCATGGAAGAATATTATTTATGCTGTAAGTG
Organism: uncultured Niastella sp.; assembly: GCA_966243125.1. GTDB lineage: Bacteria > Bacteroidota > Bacteroidia > Chitinophagales > Chitinophagaceae > Niastella. The sequence goes on along the minus strand of CBIMFG010001190.1, from coordinate 796 downwards.
CGCTGGTAAACGGTGTGTGATGGCTTTTTTCTTCAACCTCTTCATTATATAAAGGCAGGTAAGCCCAGTACCAGCTTACTGATTTCAACAATCCATTTCGCAGGGTGTAAGCAGGGTTATAACCTAATAATTTTTTGGCCTTGTCTATAAATGATGCGGCGTGTGCCGTATCGTTCAGTTTATGTTTCTGTGCTATTGGCACATTGTCGATACTTACGTCAAAAGCGCTCAAATATTCCCTGAGGCATAGGGCCAGCTGTTCTAACGATGTTCTTTCTTCAACGCCTATATTATATACCTGGTTTACCGCTTTGGGGTTAGTGGTAAGTAATGCCAGTATATTGGCCTCCACTACATTTTCTACATAAGTAAAATCGTGTGCATATTCATACGTTCCATTAATAACCGGCGCTTCATGCCGCATAAATTGCATCACAAATTTGGGAATGTCGGCGGCATACTCGCTTTTGGGGTTGTGTCGCTGGCCAAATACATTGAAATACCGCAGTCCGATGGTTTCCATGCCATAAAGCCGGGTAAACAGCGCGGCATAATGCTCATCAATGTATTGCGTAGCACCAGCTTCGTCATATATTTCATTTATGCCGGAACCCGTGGCATACACGAAACGTTTTACTTTCGCTTCATAAGCTGCTACCAGTATATTTAAAAAACCACTTGCATCCACGCTTCCGGGTGTAATGTCGTCATGTAATGGAATAGTAATTTCTCCTAATGTAGCCTCATGAATTACATAATCCATCCCTTTGCAGGCAACGCGGCAGGTATCCACGCT
>CBIMFG010001189.1:0-2279 GCA_966243125.1 uncultured Niastella sp. | reverse complement strand
TGGGTAAATACTTTAAACCCGAAGCCGAAAACACCGGTTTTGAGGAATATAAAGAAGGTGATAAAGTGCTGCCCTGGAGGATATTGACCGAGTTCAAAGGCGCCCAAATAGAAGAATGCCGGTATGAGCAACTGCTGCCTTACGAAGCCAACACGCCTGAAAAAAGCGGTGGCGATCCATTCCGCGTCTTACTCGGCGATTTTGTTACTACTGAAGATGGTACCGGTATAGTGCACACTGCACCCGCTTTTGGTGCAGATGACTATAGAGTAGGTAAAAAATATGGTATCGGTATTCTTACCCTGGTTGACCGCACCGGCAAGTTCGTTGAAGGACTGGGCGAGTTCAGCAACCGGTATGTAAAGAACTATAAAGACGAGAAGGATTATGTTGATGTGAATGTTGACATCAGCGTAAAACTGAAAAAAGAGAACCGCGCCTTTAAGGTGGAGAAATATGAGCATAATTATCCACACTGCTGGCGTACCGATAAACCAGTGTTATACTATCCGTTAGATGCCTGGTTTATAAAAACTACTGCTGTAAAAGACAAGCTGGTAGCCCTGAACAAAACCATAAACTGGAAGCCAAAATCAACCGGTGAAGGCCGTTTTGGTAACTGGCTCGAAAACATGGTTGACTGGAACCTGAGCCGCAGCCGCTTTTGGGGTACTGCTTTACCTATCTGGAAAACTGAAGATGGCAGTGAAGAAAAATGCATAGGTTCGGTTCCGCAATTAAAGGAAGAAGCAGCCAAAGCCGATAAAGCATTGGGAACCAATAATGCCCGCCTTATGAACAACCTCGATCTGCATAAACCATATGTAGATGAGATTGTACTGGTAAGCGATTCGGGCAAACCCATGAAACGCGTGCCCGATCTTATTGACGTTTGGTTCGATAGCGGCGCCATGCCTTATGCACAATGGGGCCTCGATCATGAAAAACTGAAAGCTGGCGACCCCATGCCTTTCAAAGAACCATTCAGCAAAAACTTCCCGGCTTCCTTTATTGCCGAAGGGGTTGACCAAACCCGCGGCTGGTTTTATACCCTGCATGCCATAGCTGGTCTGTTATTTGATTCTGTTGCTTATCAAACCTGCGTATCGAACGGGCTGGTGCTGGATAAGAACGGAAACAAAATGAGTAAGCGCCTCGGTAATGTGGTTGATCCGTTTAAAACTATTGAAACATACGGCGCCGATGCCACCCGCTGGTACCTCATCACAAATGCCTCGCCCTGGGAGAACATGAAATTCGACCTGGAAGGCATCAAGGAAGTACAGCGTAAATTCTTCGGCACCTTATATAACACGTATCAGTTTTTTGCCCTGTATGCCAATGTTGATGGCTTTACTTTTAAAGAAGCCTACATACCACTGGAGCAACGGCCCGAAATTGATCGGTGGATCCTTTCTTCGCTGAATACCCTTATAAAAAAGGTAACAGAGTATATGGACGATTACGAGCCTACGCAGGCGGGTCGTGTTATAGAAGAGTTTATGGATGAGCATCTTAGCAACTGGTATGTACGGTTGTGCCGTCGCCGGTTCTGGAAAGGGGAGTACGAACAGGATAAAATAAGTGCTTACCAAACCCTGTATGAGTGCCTGGAAACTGTGTTGAAGCTGATGGCGCCCATTTCGCCCTTCTTCAGCGATGCCTTATTCCAGAACCTGAACGCAGTAACCGGCAGGCATAAGGTAGAATCGGTTCACCATGCCGATTTCCCCGTTAGTAACCCGGCCGCCGTGGATGCTTCCCTGGAAGAACGTATGCAGTTGGCGCAGGATAGTTCATCGCTGGTACTATCATTGCGTAAGAGAGTGAATATCAAGGTACGACAGCCCCTGCAAAAGGTGTTGATACCTGTGTTGAACAAACACATGAAAGCCCAGATAGAATTGGTGGAAGACCTGATAAAGAGCGAGGTGAATGTGAAGGAAATTGAATATCTAACGGAAGATAACGGGTTTATTAAAAAGAAGATAAAGCCAAATTATACGGTATTGGGTAAGAAGCTGGGCGGTAAAATGAAAGCAGTGGCAGCATCATTAGCCGAATTTACCCAGGAAGACATCGCCAAATTGGAAAAAGATGGTACAATTTCATTGCAAATTGACAACGAACCCTTAATATTACAGACTAATGAAGTAGAGATCACCAGTGAAGATATCCCCGGGTGGATGGTGGCCAATAAAGATGTTCTCACCGTGGCTTTGGATGTAACCGTTACCCCAGAACTGGTCAGCGAAGGAAACGCCCGCGAACTGGTTAAC
>CBIMFG010001188.1:0-2280 GCA_966243125.1 uncultured Niastella sp. | reverse complement strand
GTTTTTCCTGCGTATGATAAAAACTATCACCAGGATAAAGCAATGGAAATGCTGCCAGCCGGCCATCTTTCAAGGTTACCGACAATACTTCTTCTTCTGGCCATGCCTTCACACAACGGTCGTAGCACAATTGTACGTTATGGCCTAATGGTCAATCAAAAGAAGCATCACTGTCCCAGGTGCGCACCCATTTTATTGGGATGGCTCCCGGCAGTTCAAAATCAGTTGCATCATAAGTAACTCTTCCGGTTATCAGATCTACCGGTTCAAACCCCAGTTTACACAAGGCGTTTTTGAGTTTTTTAGATGCCCCTTTATTGGCTAGTTTTTTATTTAATTTCTTCAACAATTTGCCGCCCACCTTGCCCACTATTTTTAAAAAGGATGCAAAGGCAAATGCTTTTAACAATGCCATGAGGCTGAAATTAGGCACCAGCGGACCACCTACCATTACGGGCTTGCCCCACTGCAGTGGAATACAAAAAGAAGTAGGCAGGTATAAAGAAGGAATAGGTTTGAATTTTTTTCCGGGTTTGAACGACAACGGAATACCAATGTCGTTACACGTCATAAGCATATACCCTGCTCCGCTCATGGGTGCGCCATCAATCTGCACGGTTTTGCTGCCAAAGAAGTTCTGGCTGTCGTGCCCAATAACGGGCATTATTGAAAAGCCTATTCCAAATGGAATATGCATAAATGTAATGATCATACCGGCCGTATCGGTATTGCCACGCGGCACATGGTTAACTTTTACGGTAGCGCCAATAAAGGGAAGATAATCGAATGGATCTATTACCAAACCTATGTATGGGTGAGGCAGCGGAATAAACGGAACGGGTGTATTCACAAAGTGAATATCAATCCCAATTACCGGCTTTAAGTGCGTGTTGGCAACGTACATAGAAAAAAGTTCTTGTTTCTATTGACTCATTACAAGTTTCAGGAAATAGTGGCGGCGTGTTCTATTGCATTCTGAAATAATGACCGTACGGAGTTGGTGCCATATTTCATTTCATCAGGTGCAAAGGGAAGCAGTTGGCGTAAGATGGGCTTTAAATCTACGCGTTTTGATTCGCAGAACCGCACCAGATCGCCGAAGTATACCATTTCGTCACGGGCATCGGCGCCCAGGTTCCTTGCTTCAAATAACAACAGCGTGAGCACCAAATACTCATGGCTGCCGCTTTTTATATTTTCTTCCATCTCATCAAAAGTGGGTGTTATATAATTCTTCAACCTGTTGGTATCATTCAATATGTCGTCTATCGATTGCAGGTCTTTAAAAGAATTAGCGGCTAACGCTTCGCCAATGGTGCGGCGGATATAAGCCAGCTCGGGCGCTATCTTTTTTCGATATTCCGATTCAATGGTACGCATTTCGGCTACCCAGCCGTCTTTGGTGAAGTCGATACGGCCTTCTTTTGCCCGCAATTCTTCAACATACTTGATGGTTATCTCTTCATCTATCATTTCAATTTTCGACTTTAACGCATTCATGTTTTCCATACTGATGATTTTAAGGATAATGATTACTGGTTTTATTGTTAGCGATTTCTATGAAACCATTATTTCTCCTGCATTGGCTTGTCTTATCTTTTTCTTTGTATAATTCTGTTTCAGTTCTTCAATGCCGGCTTGCCAGTCATCACCATAAGCACTGGTCATTTTAGCGCTTACTTCTGTGGCAAGCGCATCATCTTCCCGCTGCTTTTGCTGCACATAATCATAGGCCATAAAGGAATATTCCGATGCCTGTATTTCTTCGTCGGATAAGCGATTGGTGAGTTGTAATGCTTTTTGGGCAGCCTGCAGCTTTTCTTCCTTCCAGCCTTTGTAGTCGGCAAAGATCCAGGCTTTATAATAGGCAGATACAGCCTGTGTGGTAAATTCAAATACCACGGCTTCATCACCGGCTTTCATAAACCACTCCAGTGCTTCTTTTCTTTCTTTCTGGATCTGGCAATCGGCTCCTTTGTAAGTATAGTATTGTAACAGCAGGGGCTTTAGCGATTCATTGCCACTGGCTATTTCCTGTTTACACAGGCGGATGCCGGTATCCAATAACGTATTGATCAATTCATGGTCTTTGAAATTGAACAACATACCGGCGTAGGTGATATAAGCCGTTGCCAGCAACCCTTTATCGCCTGTTTTTTTCCCGCTTTCAATACCCTTCTCACCCCATTCATTCAGCAGAGGTTTGTTCTTTTTATTGGCCGCCTCCCCCATTTCGAACATACATTTTCTGAAAAACGCATAGGGATCGGTGGCGGCGCC
>CBIMFG010001187.1:0-2283 GCA_966243125.1 uncultured Niastella sp. | reverse complement strand
AAAATTATTACAGCAAACAAAGCTGGAGCCGTTTGATCCCATTATTTCAAAAGGCAACGTACGGCATTTACGCCCTACCCTGTTAGCTCTGCTGGCACAACGCGCGCTTGATTATTTAAAGAATGACGAACGCGATGTTATTAAACCCGCCTACGCTTTTGAAATAAACGATGCGGTTGCTTTTGATGATGCTAAGAAATTCATGCAGCATACCTTCACTACCCGCGATACCGCTTCACTGCAATATAAAGCCCTGCAACTGTACCAACGCCTGCTGCAGTTTCACGCAGCAGATGCTAAACCCGATGCCTTGCTGGATGTGGACATTGACAGATTACAGTACGTGAATACACATGCCACCATTGAAAACCAAAACGCCCTGTACCTGAAAGCACTGCAGCAAATAGGTGACCAATACGGCTTAATACCCGCCGCAACACAAGCCTGGTATTACCTGGCCCTTTGGCACAATGAACAGGCCCAGCAATACAACCCACTAAAGGGTGAATTGTATCGCGATGAATACCTGAAAGCAATAAACATTTGTGATAAAGTAATTGCACAAAAAGACAACAGTGAGGGAAAAGCCAATTGCCATAACCTGCGCAATGAAATACTGCATCGTGAACTGAACCTGCAATCAGAAAAAGTAAATATACCTGGTCAGGCATTTCGTACGCTTGTTACTTACCGGAATTTTACTGCTGTGAATTTTAAGGTAGTAAAAATGGACCGCAAAACACGCGATTCACTCGGCAGTAACAACTGGGACGATCAGTACTGGAAAAAACTGTTGTCTTTATCGGCCGTTACCACGTTCAAACAGGCATTACCCGATACCAAAGATCACCAGAAACATTCCGCAGAAATAAAAGTAGATGCATTGCCTGTTGGCGAATATGCGTTGATCGCCAGCGTAAACGACCAGTTTGCCCTGACTGAGAACCTGATGGCCGTGCAATTCTTCTACATTTCAAACATTGCCCACATTAACAAAGCCGCTGATTATTTTATTTTGAACCGCGAAACCGGTCAGCCACTGGCAAATGCCAATGTGCAGGTATGGTACCGCTCCTACGACTACAATAAACGTGCGTATACCCAAACCAAGGGGCAAAAAGGTGTAACTGATGAGCATGGATATGTAAAGCTCGATCCCAAACAAAAAAATGGTGAACATAACTTTCAGCTGCAGATAACCCATGGCGATGATCATTTGTACCTGGATGACTACATCTATAATTACGTGTATGATGATAATGACAAAGAAGAAACGAACATTAAGACGGCGTTCCTGTTTACCGACCGTTCAATTTACCGGCCGGGACAAACGCTCTATTTTAAAGGCATTGTTATAACAACCAATAGCAAAACAAATGAAAACACCATTGTTCCCAATTACGCTACCCGTGTTATTCTATATGATGCCAACAGACAGGAAGTAGATACCGTGCTTGTTACTACCAATGAATACGGTTCGTATTCAGGTAAATTCACCATTCCAACCGGTTTACTGAATGGGCAGTTCAGAATTTCTGACGAACATGCACAGGGTGACCAGTATATTTCGGTAGAAGAATACAAACGGCCTAAATTCCTGGTTGAAGTAAACAAGCCAACCGGCACCTACCGTTTAAATGACGACATAACGGTTACCGGCACCGCCAAAGCCTATGCAGGTAACACCATCGATGGCGCTATGGTTAAATACCGGGTGGTGCGCAGAACCAATATGCCCTATTGGTTTTACAGCAGCTACAGCAAAATGATATGGCCGCCTTATGGCCAGGAAAGTATGGAGATAGCGCATGGCGAAATAACCACCGATGCCAAAGGAGAGTTCAGGATCAACTTTAAGGCACTGCCCGATAATACGATCGCTAAAAGCAGTCAACCCACATTTGATTACGAAGTAACTGTTGATGTTACCGATGTGGCCGGCGAAACAAGAAGCGGCAATACCAATGTATCCGTGGCTTACCAGGCATTGAAGTTAAACCTCGGCATCTCCAATAAAGTTCATGCCGATAGCCTGAGCAAAATACAAATTACCAGTACCAACCTGAACAATCTGTTTGAAAAAACAACGGTCACCGTTTCACTTCACAAACTCATAATGCCCGGCCGCAGGTTCAGGGACCGTCTTTGGCCGCAGCCCGATCAGTTTGTGCTGACACAAAATGAATTTTACAACCTGTTCCCGTACGATGTATACAAAGATGAGAACGACCCCGCCAAATGGGCAAAGGATCAAAAGGTAGCAGAAAAAACAGACACTACTTC
>CBIMFG010001186.1:0-2284 GCA_966243125.1 uncultured Niastella sp. | reverse complement strand
ATTTTCCCTTACCCTTTCCTTTTGGGTGGCCAAGCTGGGTAAAAAATGACCCATACTTTTTGCTTGCTTATTGGTGGTATTGGTTTATTCACGGTGAAGTATATCAGCGATCCTTCCATGTTATATGTTTCCATGAGTATGGTGGGCATTGCGTGGGCATCTGTTTTGTCGATGCCCTATTCCATGCTGGCCACACATTTGCCCGAAAATAAGATCGGTATTTATATGGGCATCTTTAACTTCTTTATTGTACTGCCCGAAATTATTGCCTCGCTATTCTTTGGAAAGATCATGAATTCTTTACTGCACAACGATCGTCTGTTAGCTGTGCAGATCGGTGGCTGCTTACTGATTGTAGCCGGTATTGTTTGTGGGTTAATTGTAAAAGAAAGAACACACGAGGAACTGCTATAGGACAGTACAGGAAGGACGGCCAGTTAAATTCTGTTATATTAGCCACATGTTACGAAAAACGATCCTGGCTTGCTGTATAACAGCACTCACTTTACATACTTCAGCTCAATCAAAATGGCCCGCAATAAACCAGCAAACCCGCCCCTGGACCCGATGGTGGTGGATGGGCAGCGCGGTGGATGAAAAAAACATCAGTTCCTCGTTACAGCAATATAATAAGGTAGGATTTGGCGGCGTAGAGGTTGTTCCTATCTATGGCGCCAAAGGTTATGAAAGCCGTTATATAAAGTATTTGTCGCCCCAATGGATGAAAATGCTCGACCACACGGTTCAACAATCAAACGCATTGAACATGGGCGTATACATTTCAGTAGGTACGGGCTGGCCCATTGGCGGTTCAGACGTTACCATACAGGATGCCGCCTCAAAACTGGTGGTTCAGCAATATGAGCTAAAAGCCAACGCCCCGTTGGCGGAAAAGATCATTGTAGACGATCCTAAACAAAAAGGGTTTACCGTATTAAGCGCCCTGATGGGGTATAATAAGAACGGTGCTCCCATCGATCTTACCAACAAGGTAGATGCCAATGGAACCCTGCAATACAATACAACCGATGACCTGAAGCTTTACGCCGTATTCACTGGCAAAACCCGGCAGGCGGTAAAAAGAGCCGCACCGGGTGGGGAAGGGTATACCATCGATCATTTTTCGAAAGCAGCTACAGCCAACTATTTCAAAATATTCGATACCGCATTTGGCAATTCATCGCACGGGGTAAAAGCTTTCTTTAACGATAGCTATGAAGTATACAATGCCGACTGGACACCCGACTTCTTTACCGAGTTTCAAAAACGGCGGGGTTACGATCTGCGGCCATACATCAACTTGTTTGTTTCCGATGCCGTGAACGATACCGTTGCCCGCTTAAAATCAGATTACCGGGAAACCTTAGCCGACCTCATGCGTGAGAATTTCAGTACGGTGTTCACCCAATGGACCAATAAACGAAAAACGTTATCGGTAAACCAGGCGCATGGTTCTCCCGGCAACCTGCTCGACTTGTATGGTGCTTTTGATATACCTGAAACAGAAACTTTTGGCAGCAGTTATTTTCCTATAAAAGGGTTGAAAAGAGACAGCGGCGATATTCGCAACGTTGATCCCGATCCCAATATGTTGAAGTTTGCTTCCTCCGCAGCACACGCCTATGGCAAACCATTCACAAGCTGTGAAACCTTTACCTGGCTGACCGAGCATTTTAAAACGGCCTGGAGCCAGTGTAAGCCCGAAGTAGACCAGGTATTTTTGTCAGGTATTAATCATGTTTTTTATCATGGTACTACGTTTACGCCAGCGGATGTAAAATGGCCGGGTTGGTTGTTTTATGCCTCAGTGAACTTTGTGCCTTATAATTCATTATGGCCACACCTGAAGGGTTTGAATGAATACATTGCGCGTTGTCAATCGGTGTTACAGGCTGGTGAGCCAGATAGTGAAATTCTCATTTACTGGCCGGTGTACGATGTTTGGCACAATGCAAAGGGTATGGATATGCCGCTGAAAGTGCATGATGTAGACAAATGGTTGCACCCAACTAATTTTTATAAGAACGTAGTGGGTTTACAAAATGCCGGTTATTCGCTGGATTTTGCATCAGACAAAATGCTGGCGCAGGCAGGCGTAAGTAATGGCTTGGTTAGCGTGGTGGCCAAAGGTGCCAAACACAAAGTATTGATAATTCCAGGTTGTGAAAAAATGCCGGTGGCCACCTTACAAAATATCATCAGGCTGGCCGCAGCAGGCGCTACTGTGATTATGGAACAAATCCCGAAAGAGGTGCCCGGGTTTAATAATCCGGAAAAAGGTGCC
>CBIMFG010001185.1:0-2285 GCA_966243125.1 uncultured Niastella sp. | reverse complement strand
CGTCGTCAAAGGCAACCACGACGAATATTGCTCCACCGAAAATGACCTGGAGGCAATTCTTGAAATTTACAACGACGCCGTGCTGAACACCACAGCGGTATATGATTATGAAAAGCACACGCTGGAGATGCGTAAACAATGGTTCCGCATAAAAGAAGCGCAGGGTTTTCCGGTATTTGTAGCGGTAGAAGGCGGCCAGGTAATAGGCTTTAGTTCAATTGGTCCGTGGCGTGCGTGGGCAGCGTATAAATATTCAGTAGAGAACTCGATCTATGTAGCGGCCAATCAACGCGGCAAAGGTATTGGCAAACTGTTGCTTGAACCGTTGATCAAAGCAGCAGAGGAGTTGGACCTGCATACTATTGTTGCAGGCATTGACTCAACCAATGAAGTAAGCATCAAATTGCACGAACGTTTTGGATTTAAAGAGGTGGGCCATTTTACCCAGGTAGGGTATAAGTTTGGCCGCTGGCTCGATCTCACTTTTATGCAGTTGGTGTTAAAAACACCTGAACAACCGGTAGAAGGGTAATACTTAAACAAATTTCAAATGACGAACACAACAACATATCAACAACCTAATGTACAGGGGTATTATGGAAAGTTCGGTGGCGCATATATTCCCGAAATGCTGCACCGCAATGTGGAAGAGCTGCGTTCAAAATACCTCGACATTATTTACGATCCTGCTTTCCAGAAAGAATACAAGGCCCTGTTACACGATTATGTAGGCCGGCCTTCGCCTTTGTATTATGCCAAACGGCTGAGCGAACAATACGGTACACAGATCTACCTGAAACGGGAAGACCTGTGTCATACCGGTTCTCATAAATTGAACAATGCCCTTGGCCAGATCCTGTTGGCTGAACGCCTGGGCAAGAAACGCATTATTGCAGAAACCGGCGCCGGACAACACGGTGTGGCTACTGCTACCGTATGCGCGCTGAAAGGCGTGGAGTGTATTGTGTATATGGGCGAGAAGGACATTGAGCGGCAGGCGCCCAACGTGGCCCGTATGAAAATGCTGGGCGCAACGGTGATACCCGCAACCAGCGGCAGCAAAACATTAAAGGATGCTACCAACGAAGCCATTCGCGACTGGATCAATAACCCCATTGATACGCACTATATCATTGGCAGCGTAGTGGGGCCGCATCCATATCCTGATATGGTAGCGCGTTTTCAAAGCATCATCAGTGAAGAAATACGCTGGCAGTTAAAAGAACAAACAGGCAATGAACTACCTACCCACGTATTGGCTTGTGTAGGCGGTGGCAGTAATGCAGCCGGTACTTTTTATAATTTCCTGGAAGAACCTACGGTTCAACTGATAGCAGTAGAAGCGGCCGGACATGGCGTACACAGCGGCCTAAGCGCTGCTACCACGCAGTTAGGTAAACCGGGTGTGTTGCATGGCAGTAAAAGCCTGGTTATGCAAACTGAAGATGGACAGGTGGTAGAACCGCACAGCATTTCTGCGGGGTTAGATTATCCTGGCATTGGGCCCTTACATGCACACCTGTACGATTCAGGACGCGGCGTATTCTTAAGCGCTACCGATGAAGAAGCGTTGCAGGCCGCGTTCAACCTGGCTAAAAAAGAAGGTATCATTCCAGCGCTGGAAAGTTCCCACGCGTTGGCCAGCCTGGAGTTCCTGAATCCGGTGAATGCGAAAAAAACAGAAGCGCCCATTCCGCCAAATGCGATGTTTAAAATGGATTCAACAGTGGTAGTTTGTTTAAGCGGAAGAGGCGATAAAGACATGGCAACTTATATGAAAGCAATGGAAACAAAATAAATACAGTTCCGGGTTCCAGGTTCCAGGTTACAGGAACTCGGAACTTGAAACTTGGAACTTGAAACTTGTAACAATGAGTCGAATAAACGAATTATTTCTTCGGAAAAAAAACAACGTTCTCAATGTGTACTGTACCGCAGGTTATCCCAAACTGGATAGTACAGTTCCGGTTATGAAAGCATTGCAGGATAGCGGGGTTGATATGATAGAGCTGGGTATGCCTTACAGCGATCCGCTGGCCGATGGCCCGGTGATACAGGCAAGTAGTACCCAGGCCCTGGCCAATGGCATGACCATTGCCACTTTGTTTGAACAGTTAAGAGGTTTTCGTCAACAGATATACGTTCCGGTTATTTTAATGGGTTACATGAATCCCATCTTGCAATACGGTTTTGAGCGGTTTTGTCAGCATGCAGCCGATATGCCCATCGATGGCCTCATATTACCCGATTTGCCGGAGTATGAATTTGAAACGGAATACGGTCCT
>CBIMFG010001184.1:0-2292 GCA_966243125.1 uncultured Niastella sp. | reverse complement strand
CAAATTTGAACAAAGCCAGGCACAAGAAACGCCCACTTACAGCGAAATCATCAGCTGGTGGAAAATGATGGATGCCCGGTTCCCAACCATAAAAATGCAGGCTATGGGACCCAGCGATGCCGGCTTTCCCCTGCACCTGGTGACTGTTTCGAACGACGGTGATTTTGACATGGCCAGCCTACACCGGAAGAACAAACGCATCATTTTGGTAAACAATGGCATTCACCCCGGTGAGCCCGATGGTATTGATGCCAGTATGCTGCTGGTTCGTGATATTGCCATTCACAAAATAAAATTGCCCGATAATGTGGTGCTGGCCATAATACCCGTATATAATATTGGTGGTTGTTTGAACCGCAGTTCCTTTTACCGCGTAGACCAAAACGGACCGGCGGAATTTGGTTCCCGCGGCAATTCGCAAAACCTCGACCTCAACCGAGATTTTATAAAGTGTGATTCCAAAGAAGCCCGCTCTTTTGCGGCCATCTTTCACCAGTGCGATCCCGATGTGTTTGTAGATAACCATGTGAGCAACGGGGCCGATTACCAGCATATTATGACCCTGTTAACCAGCCAGTATAATAAACTGGGTGGCGCCATGGGCGATTACCTGCATACTCAGTTTGAACCGGGCCTGTACAAACTGATGAAAGAAAAGGGATACGACCTGGTGCCTTATGTTGATTTTGCCGGCCAAACGCCGGAATCGGGTATGGAAGCTTACTTCGACGGCCCCCGGTACAGCAGCGGGTACGCCACCTTGTGGCATACCTTTGCCTTTGTGCCCGAAACCCATATGTTGAAACCCTATAAACAACGGGTGGAGGCCACCAAAGCTTTGATGGAATCGTTTATTGCGTTTTCTGCGGCTAACAGCACAACCATTCACCAGCTGCGCGAGCAAACTAAAAAGAATGTAGCTACCCAAACCAGTTTTCCCGTAAGCTGGAAACTGGATACCACCAACACCTACCTGGTAACATTCAAAGGTTACGAAGCGGCACATAAACCGAGTGAGGTATCGGGCCTGCCACGGTTGTATTACGATCGCAGTAAGCCGTATGAAAAACAGATCAAATACTTTAATACGTACGCGGCCCGCACTACTATCAATAAACCGCTTGCCTATATTATTCCGCAGGGCTGGTGGAAGTTGATAGATCTGCTAAAACTCAATAAAGTAAATATGCAGGTGGTATCAAAAGATACGAGTATAGAAGTGGAAGTATATAGCATAGAAGATTACAAAACTTTTCCGCGCCAGTACGAAATGCATCATTTAAATACTGATGTAACGGTGAGTGCACACAAACAAATCATAAAATTCAGAGAAGGAGATTATTATATTCCACTCAATCAGCCCGCCAACCGGTTTTTGATGGAGGTGTTGGAACCGCAGGCCGATGATTCTTACTTTGCCTGGAATTATTTTGATGGCATTCTGGGCCGTAAGGAAGGGTACAGCGCTTATGCATTTGAAGATATTGCGGCGCAATACCTGAATGAACATCCTGCTGTAAGAAAGCAGTTGGACGCACGCCGGGCCGGTGATACCGCTTTTGCGAAAAGCGCCAGCGCGCAGCTTGACTTTGTATACCGCAACTCACCTTATTATGAACCTGATCATATGCGGTATCCTGTATATCGGGTTGTTCCTTAAATTCAGGAACCCGGAACTCTGAACTAGAAACTTAGAACTTAAGGTGCCTCACTGTTAACCCATCGTTGATTAATTGTTTCAATGAATCAATCCCTATGCGCACATGCCGTTCAACGAAGTTGGCGGTGACTTTTTTGTCGCTTTCTTCGGTTTTTACGCCTTCGGGTACCATGGGCGAATCGCTTACCAGTAACAGCGCACCGGTTGGGATCTTGTTATAAAAGCCAACAGAAAAAATGGTGGCAGTTTCCATATCAATTGCCATGGCCCTGATCTTTTGCAGGTACTATTTAAAATGATCATCATGTTCCCATACGCGGCGGTTGGTGGTGTACACAGTACCGGTATAATAGTCAACGCTGTAATCGCGAATGGTAGTGGAAACGGCTTTTTGCAGGGCGAATGCAGGCAATGCAGGAACTTCCGGTGGAAAGTAATCGTTGGAGGTACCCTCACCACGAATGGCCGCAATGGGTAAAATCAAATCACCTATATTGTTGCGTTTTTTCAAACCACCGCATTTACCGAGGAACAGTACGGCCTTGGGTTCAATAGCGGTTAACAGGTCCATAACGGTAGCAGCGGTGGGGCTACCCATACCAAAGTTGATGATGGTAATGTTTTCTGCAGTG
>CBIMFG010001183.1:0-2303 GCA_966243125.1 uncultured Niastella sp. | reverse complement strand
CTATAAACATATCGACCATCATCTCAGGCAATTTAACTGTTAGCATAGTACAATGAGTGAACGTTAATGGAACAATAATTTATCCATCCACAATAAATAGCTGGTTTGCATCAATCAATTCCTCCTAATATTGTTTCTTGCCACAAATTTGTGAAGTTTTAGCGCGTAGAAAAGATGGTAAAAGAAATACAAGTGAAACAAACAATAAAAAACACAGTAAAGCGCCTGGCAGCCTGCTGCTTCCTGCTCTTTAGCACCATACCATTATTTGGGCAAAAGAATAAATCAGCGCATGAAGACGTCACAACTCCTTTTGTACTGGGTAGTATAGACAGAATTCATTCAAAGGAATTGGGAGAGGAAAGAATGGTAAACATTTATTTTCCCCCTGGGTACAACAGGAATGATACGATAAAATATCCGGTTAGTTATTTACTTGATGGTTCCGCCGATGAAGACTTTATTCATGTAGTGGGCCTGTATCAGTTCAATAGTTTTGAATGGATCAACCGGGTGCCCAAATCCATTATAGTAGGTATTGCTAACGTAGACCGTAAAAGAGATTTTACTTTTCCGACCACCATAGAAAAGGACAAGCAAAAATATCCAACTACAGGGCATTCAGATCAATTCATACGGTTTATTGAAAAGGAGCTTATGCCTTTTATAGAAAAGAAATATAAAGGGAACGCGTCAAAAACAATCATCGGGCAGTCCTTAGGCGGTTTGCTGGCTACAGAAATTCTGTTAAAGCACCCAACCTTATTCAATAAATACATTATTGTAAGTCCCAGCCTATGGTGGGACAACGGCTCCTTGTTAAACCAGCCCTCTTCTATTTTACTTGAAAACTTTCCGCAAAATACAGAGGTATATATTGGAGTAGGCAAAGAGGGATTAACCCCCACTGACGCACCCCGGGTAATGGAGGTAGATGCGAATTTGCTGGCTGAAAAGATAAGGCGCACGAAAAGTAAAAATGTAAAGGTATATTTCGATTATTTACCCGGGGAAGACCATGCTACCATCATGCACCAGGCGGTTTCCAATGCATTACAAATGGTATATGCCGTATCCAACAAATAGAAGATGAAAAGAATTGCTTCCATTGATATTACCAGGGGAATTGTAATGATTATCATGGCGCTGGATCATGTACGGGACCTGATGCATGTTCATTCTATCACACAAAGTCCCACAAATCTGGCCACTACTACACCGGCGCTATTTTTCACCAGGTGGATAACTTATCTATGCGCGCCTGCTTTTGTATTCCTGGCCGGGACATCAGCATACCTTTCCTTCAGGAGGAATAATAATATTCAGAAAAGCAGGGGCTTTCTCCTAAAACGGGGAATATACCTGATAGCGCTTGAGTTGATTGTTGTAAATTTTCTTTTGTTCTTCGATCCGCTTTACCATACCATCATTTTTGAAGTGATTGCCGCCATTGGATTCGGGTTTGTTGTTCTCGGATTATTGTTACCGGTACAATCAGTTATAATCGGCGTGATGGGACTGGTCATCATATTTTGTCATAACCTGACATCCTTTTTACCACTGGCCAATAATACAATTGGAAAAAACCTGGTTGGTTTTTTCTTTAACCAGGGGGCATTCCCCCTGTCCTCCGGAAATGTATTCGTTATGGCTTATCCTCCCCTCCCATGGTTAGGAATTATGCTGGCAGGTTTCGGTTGCGGGAAGCTGTTTGAATGGGAGCAGGAAAAAAGAAGTCGCTTATTTCTGAAAATCAGCCTTGGCGCATTACTATTATTCATTGCTATCCGCTTTATAAATATGTATGGCGATCCTGTCCCATGGTCAACTCAGAAATCGGCCGTTTTTACTTTTCTCTCCTTTATGAATGTTACGAAGTATCCGCCTTCGCTTTTATTCTGCCTCATCACTTTAAGCGTTATGTTTTTTATGCTGGCCTTCACAGAAAAACCAAGGTCCAAACTGTCAGAAATTGCTGCCGTGTACGGAAGGGTGCCATTGTTCTACTTTCTGTTGCATTTTTTGCTGATCCATCTGGTCATGCTGGCCCTGATGTTTTTACAAGGCATTCCTTGGTCCCAAATGGACTTTGCTTCCGGCAACTTTGGAAGACCTAAAGGCATGGAGAGCGGCGTAGCGCTTTGGCTGGTTTACCTGATTTGGATAGGGGTAGTAGGGTTGTTATACAAGCCCTGTCTATGGTTTGGGAATTATAAATCAGCACATCCGAAGTGGTGGTTAAGATATATCTGAATGGCAAAAGACGCAAAGTCTATACGCCCAGCTTAGATATAGGTGAAACT
>CBIMFG010001182.1:0-2303 GCA_966243125.1 uncultured Niastella sp. | reverse complement strand
TTCAGAAGGCGTGAACATCATTGATGCGGTAACCGGTGAACTGCGTTGGAAAAAAGAAAGCTCACTGGATAACATCAACGATATCCGTTTAACCGAGCACGGTATTCTGGCTATTAACAATGAAGAAAAAGCCACTAAATTTTACCTCATCAACAACGAGGGTAAAAAAGTATGGAAATTTGAATTAAGCAGCCCTGCTGTGATCATTGAACCTACTGAAAAAGGCATTTTATATTTTACGGAATCAAGAGCTAACCTGGTAGAATATGAAAAAGGAAAAGAGTTGTGGAAAAGAGATATCAAGATCCGCAAACGCCCGGCCTTTGGTTTTGATGATGAAAGAAAGCGCCTGCTGGTGTATAGCGATGATAAACTGAACGCATTCAGTTTGGCCGATGGTAATATGACTGTATTAACCGAAGCCCTGCCTTTAAAGGATTATGATGAAGATAGAGAACTGGCTACTATTGAAGTAAGAAAAAGCGGTTATTTCATCAATTCATTACAAAATACCTCACTGGTTGATTTTGATGGTAAAGTGATCTTCAACCACAACTATAAAGAAGCTGGTTTAAGCAAAGGCGTACGTGCCTTAATGAAAGGTGCAGCCGTTGCTGCCACTGTATATTCTGGTGTGAAAACGCTGCAATCTGTACGTGTGCGCCCTGGTGTAGATGAAAAAGGCAACCTGGTTAACGAAGTATATGTAGATGAAAACACGTCTACCGGCAGAGCTGCTGTTGCTTCAGGCGCTGGCGCCGAGGCTTTATTTGCCATGGCCAGCAAACGCTACAATGCGACAAAAGCCACCAAAGACGCCATATTCATTTTAACCAAATTTGAAGAAAGTGGTATCAACGGACTGGTAAAAGTTGATAAGGATTCAGGAAAAGACCTGGTAAAGATCCCGTTTGGCGATAAAGACCCAGCTTATATCGTTGATGAAGCAGAAAACAAACTGTATGTTGTTATTAAAGACAAATTCATTCAGGGATATGACCTTAATATAAATAAATAATAAGTTTGTGTGATTTTTTTGAAAGCTGTCCCGGCAAGCCGGGGCAGCTTTTTTTTTAACGGGTGTGTCTTGCCATTACTCCCGGTAAAAGGGTATTCATTAAAAAATAACCGATTTCCTAAGTATTTACATTAGAAATGCATTAACTTATAAGCTTAACCCGTTATACATACTTAAATCAATTTCCGTTTGATGGATACAAGTATGCCAGTAGCAAACAATTGTTCTGAGGATGTCATTTTAGTATCGATTGAAAAAGGATCAGGTGTAATAAATGGCATTTGGCCAAAGGAAGCCAGGCTGCATGGAGTGGCCGGCAAGCGATGTATAGGTAAAAAGATCCAGTCTTTTTTGATGCCCAATTCAAAAGCTGTATTTAAAAATGCCATTTCAAAAAAGAACAAACAGCCGGATGCCATCATTCAACTGGTATTCTGCACAAAAAAGTTACCCGAAGCCATCTATGACTGCTCCATTTGGCAGGCAAGCAAGCAACCGTTAGTGTTGATGATACGTAAAAGCGTATGGCATACAGTTGTTAACGCGTCGCCATCCCAAACATCCCACACATCCCAGTCGCATATACCTCAACCTGATGAGCTTATTGCCTGGAAAAAAGCCGAACAACTGGTGCAGGCCGCCGAAAACAGGTTCAAGCGTATTCTTGAAAAAATGACCACTCCTATTGCGGTATATGAAGTACATGAACCCAAACGGTTTGTTTTCATTAATCCTAAATTCACCGAATGGTTTGGTTACACCATTGAAGATATTCCGGATATTGAACGCTGGCGGCAGCAGGCTTACCGTGATGAAGCGCATTTTCGACACATACAAAAGGGCTGGCAGGCCGAACTGGAGCAGGTATACAATGGAGAAAAACGTGAATCCCGTCCTTTTGAATCGGGTGTTTATTGTAAAGATGGATCTGTAAAGGAACTGGAATTTACTTTCACAACCGACGAGAACCTGGTTTTTGTAACCTTTAATGATATTACCGAAAAGAATTGTTTTTTACGCGCCCTGCGTGAAAATGAAAAGAAATTCAGAAACATATCTGAACAACTGCCCATTCCCATTTGTGTTTTTAGTGATAGTGGCGAAACCCGCTTTTTGAACAATGCCTTTATAGATACCTTTGGTTATACAAAAGAAGATATTCCAACCCGGAAGGACTGGCATCGCAAAGCCTATCCCGATGAAACCTATCGCAGCCTGGTAATGGCTGCCCGTGAACAACATAACAAACGTCCCCCATCGGAAACCAGAACAACCCTGATCTGCC
>CBIMFG010001181.1:0-2308 GCA_966243125.1 uncultured Niastella sp. | reverse complement strand
CTCCCCTGCCGATAGATCGGCGCGGGGTATACAGGTGAACACATAACACATTTCCCCTTTAAATTCATTCATATCGATGGTGAAATCGTAGCGTTCATACACCTCATCATCAAACAACGCCACCTTGCTGCCAATGAAGGGAATGCCGGGAATTTTTTTACCGGGGTTGAAGAACAACATCTTCAGTTGTTCCTTGTGTTTTTCCAATCCGCTTTTGCCCTGGGTGCTAAAGGAAGCATTCCCTACAATATTGGTTTCGCCGCAAATGGTGTCTGCGGCAAAAAACAAGCCGGCATACATGCCGGCTGTATAATAGTTGAACTGATGATGTTTGTCGTAAATATCGCCTGTGGTTTGTTCTTCCAACACCTGGGTATAGCGGCAGCCATGGTTCACTACCTGTTTGGTACGACTGCGCAGGGAAGCTGTTACCTGTTCTTTTTTATCGAACATCGCAATATCGTTCAGGGAAGTATATCCCAGCACTTTCAAATTGCGGAAGGCTTTGTAAAAAGTAGTGTCGTTTTTGATGCGTTCAATAAAAGCAGCCACATTCAGGTTGTTGCGCACAACCACTTCTTTTAAAGTAACCGCTTTGTTCTGAACTTTCACCAGGGTATCCTGGGCATACAACTGCCCCGAAATAACCAAACAAATAAGAACGCGCCAGCAAGCTGGTAGCATGGGGAACACTATTTAGGAAAAATCATTTTATAATCGGCCCGTACCTTGCCTTTGGAGATATCATCCAGTTTGCCACGCAACAGTTTGCGTTTAAAAGGCTTCAGGTAATCGATAAATAATTTTCCTTCTATATGGTCGTACTCGTGCAGAATAACACGGGCGGTAATGCCATTGAATGTTTTCTCTTGCGGTGCAAAATTCTCATCTACATAGGTGAGCGTTACGCTTTCATGGCGCATTACATCTTCCCTGATCTTGGGTATGCTTAAGCAACCTTCGTTATAAGCCCATTCTTCGCCATCGAGCGCTTTTATCTGGGCATTGATGAATGCCTGCTTTACACCGGGTTCATCGGGGTATTTTCCTTTATCCTCTTCATCCTGGTTCTCAAAGATCTGGGCACTGTCTATTACAAATAAGCGAATATCTTTATTGATCTGTGGCGCGGCCAACCCTACTCCATTGCTGGCGTACATGGTTTCCCACATATCTTCAATCAATTTTGCCAGGTTTGGATAGTCAGGGGTGATTTCTTTACCCTTGCTCCTCAAAATATCAGCGCCATATGCTACGATCGGTAATATCATTCTTTAACGGTTGTTTTAATCGGATGCAAAGTTACTTGAAAATTCGTCAATGGTGAATCGTGAATGGTCAATGGAGCTCTCAATTTGAGTTTCCTGATTAATTCGAGAACTCCGAATTCGCGAGCCATTCACCATTGACCATTCACCATTCACCTGCTGTTCAGCATTGATAATCAACTTATACTACGTAAATACTCTTGCAGCATAATAGTGGCTGCAATCTCGTCTACCAGGGCCTTGTTCTGGCGTTGTTTTTTCTTCAACCCCATTTCAATCATGGCCTGAGAGGCCATTTTTGAAGTATAGCGCTCATCCCACATTTTAATGGGGATGGTGGGAAATTCTTTTTTCAGCCGTTCCACTGCCTTTTTCACCAGCGGCGTAGCGTGCGTATCGCTATCGTCCCAGTTTTTTGGTTCGCCCATCAGGATCAGCTCTACGGGTTCTTTGGCGAAGTATTCTTTCAGGAATTTGAACAGCTGGGGTGTTTGCACCGTGGTTAATCCGGTAGCAATGATCTGCAGGGGATCGGTAACGGCCAGGCCGGTACGTTTTCCACCGTAGTCTATAGATAGTATGCGAGCCATTTAATTTGTTTCAGGTTACAAGTTTCAGGTTTCAGGTTATTTGTTTTGAAGCTCCCTGCAACATGGAACCTGTAACGGTATTAATGTTTAATCAAGAGCACCAAATCAGTAATAACAAACACTGCAAAAACAACACTGGCAATACCATTGGCGGTCATAAAGGCCAGGTTAACGCGACGCAGGTCGGTGGGTTTTACAATGGAGTGCTGGTACAGCAACATGCCCACAAAAACGGCCACGCCTACCCAGTACAGCCAATGGAAATGTCCATATACACCGGCAAGAATAACACAGGCAGCGCTTAACACGTGCAACAACTCAGATACGCGCAAACCCTTCTTTTTACCCAGCCAGGCGGGAATGGAATGTAATTGTTTTGATTTATCAAACTCTTCGTCCTGCAAAGCATAAATGATATCGAACCCGCTCACCCAGAAAATAACGGTAAGG
>CBIMFG010001180.1:0-2308 GCA_966243125.1 uncultured Niastella sp. | reverse complement strand
CCCTCTACCATTAAGTTTTAATAGTACTCCACCCGACCTTTATCCATTCCTTGTTTTATCAGCAATGATCAGGCGAGCTGGCCTTGTGCGCAGTTCACTGACCGGCACGTATCATTCCGTAAACACAATACTCAGGTGAGTTGTGTTTTTTATTGGCTTTGCGTATAAATGTACATAGCACATTTAAATGACAGTATAGATACTGAATGGAAAATTATTCACTTTAACCTAAAACTTTTGTTATGAGATTGCTTTGCCAGTCGCTCCCGAAAGGTGCGGGTATTCACCTGTTACTTCTGCTATTGTTATCGCCGCTCTGTATGCTGGCGCAGTCCTCCGAAATTACCGGAACAGTAAAAGATTCGGCCGGCGGCCCTTTGGCCGGCATTTCGGTATCAGTAAAGGGTAAGAAGGTAGCCACCAGTACAAGGGCAAACGGCGCTTTCACCATTTCCGCACAAAAAAGCGATGTACTTGTATTTAGTGGAGTTTCTTTCGATGAACAGGAAGTGGCCCTGGATGGCAGAAGTTCAATTGATGTAACCATGCGCAGTGCTGCGTTGGTGATGACTGATATTGTGGTGGTGGGGTATGGTAAAACATCGCGCAAATCTTTGACCAGCGCTATTACTACTATTAAGCCAGAGGAAATGAATAAAGGCGCCATTGCCGATGTGGGCCAGTTACTGCAAGGTAAAGTGCCCGGGTTGAATATTACTGCCAGCGGCGACCCTAACCGGCCTGCTGCGGTGGTGTTGCGTGGCGCTTCTACTATTAATAGTCCCGGCGGACCTTTTTATGTGATCGATGGTGTGCCCGGCGTTGATATTTCATTGATTGCCCCGGCCGATATTGCCTCAATAGATGTATTGAAAGATGCGGCGGCTACCGCTATTTATGGTAACCGTGCCTCCAATGGTATTATTATGGTTACTACCAGAAGAGGTAAAAAAGGGCAGGCCCAGGTTTCGTACGATGGGTTTGTAGGCGTTGAAAAGGTATCGCGCCGGCTCGATATAATGGATGCCGGTCAGTTAAAAGATTTCCTGACAAGGAACAACCTGGCCTTTACGCCTGCAGATGACAAAGGCGCCAATACCGACTGGCAAAAAGAGATCCAACGCAGTTCGGCTGTCTCAACAAGTCATAATATCTACATTGGCGGCGGTGGCGATCACGGATCATACAGTGCAAGCCTGAACTATTTCAGCAAGCCTGGTATTTTATTGAACAGTAACCTGCAACGCATCATTGCCCGTTTGAGTGTTGAGCAGTATTTGATCAACGATAAATTAAGATTGGGATTGAATATTACCAACTCCAGCAACGATGCCGATGACATTCCTTACCGCAATACCGTACTGCTGCAATCAGCTACTTTTTTGCCTGTATCGCCGGTGAAGAATGATGACGGCACTTATTTTGAGAACTTTACCAAATCAGGTTATTACAACCCGGTGGCCATGATGAACCACAGCCAGCAGAACAACAAGTATAACAACCTGATGGCCCAGTTAACCGCGCAGGCAAAACTGCCCTTTGGCCTTACATACGACCTGAACCTGGCGTACCTCAACAACTCGAATGTGTATGGTTCTTACCTCGACAAATATTTCACTTCCAACTATAATGGCATGTACGATAATCCTGATCCTACTACTGCTGGTCACCTGCAGCAGGCATTCGGTACCAATGGACAGGCCAACAGACAGGCTTATCGCAATACCGGCAAGATCCTGGAGACCTATTTTACCTGGGATAAAACTTTCGGGGACCATGCTATCAATGCAGTATTGGGTTACTCCTGGCAGGAGAATGAATCTGGCGACGGTTTCCAGGTTACAACGTACAATTTCCCGGTAGATAATATCGGTTACCAGAACCTGGCATTGAGCAACCCGTATGCTTATACAACCCGCATAAATTTTGGGGCAGATGGCGTTTATCAAAAAACGCGGTTGATCTCTGACTTTGCGCGCTTGAAATATACTTACAACGACAAGTATATTTTACAGGCCTCGGTGAGAAGGGATGGCAGCTCGGTGTTCGGCGCCAACAATTACTGGGGTTATTTTCCCTCTGTGGCCCTGGCCTGGCGCATGAGCGAAGAAAATTTCATGAAATCGCAGCATTTGTTCAGCGACCTGAAACTACGGGCAAGCTATGGCGTTACCGGAAATGCCTTTGGCTTTAACGCGTATACCGCACAGTTCCTGATGGGCAGCCAGGGCACCTGGTATTACAATGGCACCCCGGCCGCAGCCTATGGCCCGTTGAATGCGTACAACCCCGATCTGCAATGGGAAGA
>CBIMFG010001179.1:0-2308 GCA_966243125.1 uncultured Niastella sp. | reverse complement strand
CCTTTGCCGTTATCATCTACGCCGTTATAAAAAAAGCTCACATCTGCCGCAATGGTATGACCAGCCTTATAACTGGTGCCATTGATGTTGCCGGTGGCCAGCCTGGAAGCAATGTATCGTAGCGCTGCGCCAATACTCATTTTATCACTCAGCTTGCGGGAATATCCCAGATCGAATGCCACTTCACGGGGAGAGGCTGTTTGCAATTTGTTCCCATTATAATCCATAATGGAAATATCGCCGGCACTGAAATAGCGTAACGATACCGACACGGCCTGTAATTCATCAAGCTGATGAAAACCCGCCAGTGTAGCCAGATACATATTATCTGCCACTTCTTTTAGCCAGGGCGTGTAAGTGGCGCCAATAGCTGTTTTATTTTTGGCAAATGGTATTTTAGCCTGGTTGTAAAACACACTATTTGCATCGGGACTCAATGCTATACCTGCATCGCCCATTCCCCCACTCCGTGCATCAGGTGAAATACGCAAAAAAGGAACGGCCGAAGTAGTAATATTGATGGTGCTGTTGGCGCCCTCCTGCGCCTTCAGTTGTACAGCATTGGTAAGTAAAAAGCATACAGGCGCCATCCGGAATATATAACGTTTCATCTATTGTTTTTTAATGTGTTTAATGAATTACTACTTTGGTTTTCAGCATGAGTCCACTTCCTGCAATACGAAGGTTGTAAATGCCCGAGGCTATATTACCAATAGCCAACCGGAAGGTGTTGAACCCTTTTTTCAATGAAACCGCGGTATTTACCAGTCTGGTGCCATTTACATCAAAGAGTTGAATAGCCGTTTTTACATCGTTTACAGCATACACATTTACCTGCAACTGACCAGGAGCACTGGTATACGCATTTACGTTATCCTGTACATCGCCCTGGGCCGGCAAAATGGTCAATACGCCATTTTGATACTGTATAGCATAGTTATTCGAAGCCGCACCTTGTGCTACCAGGCTGTAAGATCCGGCAACTGACAAGGTGGAGGCCAGGGTGGTCACTGTTGGCAAAGTAGTTAACGCACTGGCGTTTTCATTATTTACAAATCCACTATAGGTAAGGGTAAATGGTGGGTTTTCGGTTCCCTCGTTCTTTGATTTATTATCGGCTTTGATGTTCAGCGTGGCCTTTTGTACCGTTAACGTACGATCAACCGGGGAAGCAGGTGCCGTTTGATTATTTCCCGCCTGCGAAGCCGTGATCACCGTAGTACCTGCGCCGGTTATATGAATGGTATCGCCGGAAATAACAGCCACAGCTGGATTACTGCTGGTATAACTGACAGGCAAGCCTGAGCTTGAACTGGCGCCCGCTTTAAAATAGGCATCACCATATTTTTTTACCGGTATGGCTGCAAAGGTGATCGCCTGGGGCGGCAGAGACAGAATGAATAACGTTCCGTTCACATAAGTGATATCGTAATTATTTGAAGTGGCGCCTTGCGCCGTGATAACATAATTTCCTGCCGGAGAAGAAACCGTAGCTGTAGTGCTTACCGTTGGTTGTGTTAACAGATCCTGACTGGTTTCGCCTTTTACAAAACCTGCATACGATACGGTTAAAACAGGATTGAGCTGACCTATTACCCGGGTTTTATCTACAGCAGTAATTACCAAAGGAGCTTTGCGCACCACCAATTGCCGGGCAATATCAGGGGCCGCATCGAACGTATTTTGATCACCATCCTGTTTTGCAGTTATGGTAGTTGTACCAGGACCAACAATATGAATGGTATTATTGACAATAGTGGCTACCGCCGGATCGCTGCTGGTATAATATACCGGAAGCGCAGAGGTAGCTGTTGCGCCCGGATTAAGATCTGCATCGCCATAGGTTTTAAGCGGAGGAGCAGTAAAGGTGATTGTTTGCGATTGTTTATTACCAACGATCGTCAGCTTGCCTTTTACATAGATCAGGTTATAATTGGGAGAACCGGCGCCGCCCACTAAAATATCGTACAGGCCTGTTGGTGAAGAGGCGGTGGCAGTAGTGGAAGGCAGCGGTTGCGGGTTCAGCACCGTTTCGTTTTCATTGTTTTTAAACCCGGCATAAGATACGGTAAGCTGTGGCATAGCCGTACCCTGCACCCAAAACTTATCAACCGCAGTAATAGTAAGATCGGCCTTATTAACGGTTAACGGTTTTACAACATCTGCTGCGGCGCCATAGTTATCATCTCCAGCCTGGCTGGCGGTAATATCGGCAGTACCCGCACCAACAATATGTATAAAATGGCCGTTTACAATAGTAGCTACATTGGTATTGCTGCTGGTGTAAGTAACAGTAAGACCGGAACTG
>CBIMFG010001178.1:0-2310 GCA_966243125.1 uncultured Niastella sp. | reverse complement strand
GTTCATGACAACAGTTCCGGTATTTTTAATGTATATGAAATAGACCTGGCCACCAAAGCTAAAAAGCAATTGACCAGTTCCGAAAAGGAATCTTATTTCTGCATCGACTATATTCCCGGCAGCAACAATTTCCTGTACTTCGCCGACAAAGGCGGCAATGAGAATTCACACATCTACTTACAAAAAGAAAATGGCGAAGTAACCGACCTAACGCCGGGCATTAAGGAGAAAGCCGGGTTTCGTGGCTGGAACCGTCCCAAAACTGCGTTCTATTATACCAGTAATGTACGTGATCCCCGCTTTTTTGATCTGTATAAAATGAGCACCAGCGACTGGAAACCCACCCTGTTGTATCAGAATGAAAAGGGCCTGGATGTGGCCAGCATTTCACCCGACGAGAACTGGTTGGTATTAACAAAAAGCATCACTTCAGACAAAAATGAAATGTATCTGTTGAACCGAAAAACTAATGAATTGAAGAAACTGTCTGCCGAAACGGAAGCCACTTATTCGCCACAAAGTTTTGAACTGGACAACACTGCTTTTTATTACATCACAAACGAAGGCAGCGAATTCACCTATGTAACAAAGTACATTATCGCTACTGGCAAACAACAAAAGATCTTCAGCGACAAATGGGACGTAATGTATATGTACACCAGCGAGAACGGCAAGTACCGCGTAATTGGTGTTAACGAAGATGGCCGCAATAAGATCCTGCTCTACGATCATAAAAGCGGCAAACAACTGGCATTTCCCGCTATTAAAGAGGGTTATGTACAGAGCGTAAGCATTTCTTCTACTGAAAAAAACATGGTCCTGTATATTGCCAGCGACCGGTCGCCCATGAATATGTATGCTTTCAACTTTGCTTCCCAAAAGCTCAACAAACTAACCAATTCACTTAACCCTGAGATTGATCCCAACGACCTGGTAGATGCAGAAGTGGTTCGTTTTAAATCGTTCGACGGATTATTGATACCTGCCATTTTTTATAAACCCAAACAGGCTGCTGCGGGTAGTAAAGTACCGGCCCTGGTATGGGTACACGGCGGCCCCGGCGGACAAAGCACTGCCGGCTATTCGCAGGCCATTCAATATTTTGTAAACCATGGTTATGCTATACTCGCGGTAAACAACAGGGGCAGCAGCGGTTATGGCAAAACGTATTATAAAATGGATAACCAGAATCATGGTGATAAAGACCTGAAAGATTGTGTGTGGGGGAAGAAATGGCTGGCGCAACAAGCCTATATTAACCCGGCCAACATTGGTATTTATGGCGGCAGCTATGGTGGCTTTATGTCGCTGGCCGGCATTATTCAATACCCTGCTGAATTTAAGGTGGGGGTGGATCTGTTTGGCGTAACCAACTGGCTAAGAACTTTACAAAGCATACCCGCCTATTGGGAAAGTTTTCGTAAAGCCTTATACGAAGAAATGGGTGATCCCGCCACCGAGTCCCTACGCCTGCGTTCCATTTCACCGCTTTTCAATACTGATAAGATCAAAACACCTTTGCTGGTGTTACAAGGTTCCAACGATCCCCGAGTGCTGCAGGTAGAAAGTGATGAAATTGTAGCCGGCGCCAAAAAGAACGGCACCCCGGTTGAATATGTGCTGTTCCCCGACGAAGGCCATGGATTTAGAAAAAAAGAAAATCAAATGAAGGCGGCTAAGGTAACCTTAGAGTTTTTGGATAAATACCTTAGCCCGGTTCAATAACCGTTTATTGATAGCCCTTCGCCTGCAGGCTAAACAATTCTGCATAGCGGCCATTTTTTTGTAACAGCTCCTGGTGGGTCCCAATCTCCAGGAGCTCTCCTTTATCCAGCACCAGTATTCTATCGGCCATGCGCACGGTGGAAAATTTATGCGAGATCAGAACGGCCGTTTTGCCTTTGGTCAATTCTGAAAAACGTTGAAACACCTCGTATTCTGCCCGGGCATCCAGGGCTGCGGTTGGTTCATCCAAAATCAACAATTGTGCATTCTTCATATAGGCCCTTGCCAGGGCAATCTTCTGCCATTCGCCACCAGATAATTCAACGCCCTGGTTAAACCGTTTTCCCAACGGTTGCTCATAACCGCCCGGCAATTTTTGCACCAACAGATCGGCCAGGCTTTTCTTTGCCGACTGCACAATTAACCCCGTATTCTCTTTTTCTCCAATATTACCAACGGCAATGTTTTGCGAAACCGTCATTTGATAACGGATATAATCCTGGAAAATAACGCCTACGTTATGCCGCAGTTCCACCAGATCGTATTCGCGCAGGTCGTGCCCATCCAATAAAATTCTTCCTTCGG
>CBIMFG010001177.1:0-2311 GCA_966243125.1 uncultured Niastella sp. | reverse complement strand
TATAACTTTCTCATACCACAGGACAATTTATTGTTACGCGGGTGCCTAAGGCCTGCTGCTGTTCATCTTCCAGGTCATCTAGTTGCAGGGTGATCTTATGCACATGCACTTGGTTATACATCGCCATTCTGTCGGCCGTAAGGGATAACCCTTTCGACTGGTAATTGATGGGCGAAACACTTTT
The DNA here is from genome assembly GCA_966243125.1 of uncultured Niastella sp. GTDB lineage: Bacteria > Bacteroidota > Bacteroidia > Chitinophagales > Chitinophagaceae > Niastella. The sequence goes on along the minus strand of CBIMFG010001177.1, from coordinate 2,127 downwards.
ATAACGCATGGCTGCCTTGCGGCCAATACCATTGTCTTCCAAAATACAAACCAGGTGATTGCCATCGCGTTTTACCGTAATGGTTACTTTTCCGCATTTATCCCTGCGGTAACGCAGCCCATGCCGTACGCTGTTCTCTACAAACGGTTGCAGGATCATGGGTGGAATATAATAGACCGTGGGGTCAACGGCTTTATCAATGGAAACCGACCACGAGAAAGCATCCTCTAACCGCGTTTTCTCTATTTCCAGATAGTTGGTTAAATAGTCCAGCTCTTCTTCCAAACTGATCTCAGGTTTTGAAGAAAATTCAAGCGTTTGGCGAATGAGCCGCGAAAACCCGGAAATGAATTTATTGGCGCCGGCCAGGTCGCTATCCATTACATACTGCTGAATGGAGTTAAGACTGTTAAAAATAAAGTGTGGGTTCATTTGCGCCTTGCGCGACAGTTGTTCCAGATCGGCAATACGGCGGCTAATGGCCGTTTTTTCCTGCTCCCTGCGGCGGATGCGTCTGATTATAAGCAACACCACCACACCGGTTATAGCCAGAAACAGCAATCCGGCCAGCAACCTGAACCACGTTTCTTCATACAACAGTTTTTTTATTGTAAACCGGGCTACCAGTAACTGGCTGCGTACATCAAATTTATTGATGGCCTGTATCTGTAATTCATATTCACCCGATGGCAGGGCCGGATAATTTAAAAAGTTTTCGCGGGTATCATACCAGGTACTATCAAGGCCCAGTAACCGGTACCGGTAGCGGATGTCGCCGGTTGATTTATAGGAAATGCCTACATAATCAAACTGAATGTTGTTCTTTTTATGCGGAATCAACTCCGGCGCCAGCCCCGGATAGAAGGCTTCGCCTCCAATGGAAATATTTACGAACCGCAGATCGCAGCGACTCTGGCTGGCTATTTTGGCTTCATCAAAATACGTAACGCCTTCGGGCGTGCCTATAAACACTTTGCTTTTATCAACGTACACCACGTTTATGATATCGCTCACCAGCCCGTCGCCGGTAGTATACTTTTTCACCGGGTAGGTAGTATCATCGATGTGGATCTTGTTGAGTCCTTTATTGGTGCCTGCCCACAAGGCATTGTCCTGTAAAAACAGCGTACGGCAAATATTGCTGGTAAGTCCGTCTTCTTCAGTGATATGAGCTATTATTTTTTCGTTTTTGAAAGCAACAATGCCATCGCCAAACGTAGCTACCCACAATACATTATTGGTATCGCGGTTAATGGCCGCAATGCGCGATCTGAAGGGAGCCAGGTACTCACCAAGGTATTGTTTGGTACCATTGGGCAGTAACCGGTATAAGCCATTGATGGTGCCAATATACATAGTATCATTAACGGCATAGGCAGCGGTAGCGCGTTCATCCCAAACAGTATCTTTTATGGCTAGCGTAATGGGGTTAATGCGTAAGATATTTAAGTTGGTTAGCACCAGCAGGTCGTCTTTATGCGGATAAAACCCTTTTACACAAACCCGGTCGATAAATTTAAAACATTTATACTGCGATGAGTTGAGGAAAACGCCATAAGAAGTTCCCACAACAATATTCCGGTTGCTGTTTACATACATCGCTATCACCGGATCAACCTTCGAATTCGTTTGCAGTACCGCTTCGCTTTCGTCTTTTCCGGTTGTCATATTCAACCGGTGAATGATGTTCATATCGCCGCCCACTATAACCGATTGGCCATCCCGGGCAAATGACATTACCTGGTGATTGGTATTATAGTCGCTGAACTTGGTATTTAAAACAAAGGCCGAATTCAACCGGTAAACACCTTGGCCCAGCGTAGTGAACCACAAATTCCCTTCCAGGTCTTTCTTAATGCCAGAGACCCGTACACCAGGCAAAAAGTGCTGTACACTATCGGGCGCATCTATATTATACACCATGGCTCCGGCCGCGGTATTGAAGCTGACATGTTTTTCGTCGAAGATGGAAATATTGATCGCCCCATCAATGGTAGGCAACTCTTTCATTTTATCGTCAACGGCAGATTGTACGGTAGTGATCCGGAGATCGCTTCGTACAACCATAGTAGTTCCCGACAACGAAATATAGTAAAGGTGCATGTACTTTAAAAAAATCATTTTATC
>CBIMFG010001176.1:0-2312 GCA_966243125.1 uncultured Niastella sp. | reverse complement strand
TACCTACTTCAGGATTCTTTACGGCAAACTTCCAACTTTGAATCGTCAGTAGGGCAATCTTGCTGGCATGCGCAATATGATATTCCAGTATCATGAATTTCTCGGCCAGGTAATCCGTTTCATTTTGGATGTATGGGGTCATAGGGATATGTGATTATAGGCTTTTTCAAAAATAAAGGACATCTGTCTAACGAATTTATGTACGTAAAATTGCGTGTTTAAAACATAATTTCTTCAACTGGCAATTCAATTTTTTCACAAATAAGGGTTTATCTATACGGTCTGGTACTAATATTTGAAATAAAAAAGCCATTCACTGAATATTATTCAATATTAGACCCGTTTTGGTATAAATAATTCAATAATATGCCTCGTGAAGTGTTGGCCTTACAATAATCGGGGTAAGTATTTCTGCTGGCTGCGCAGAGGTGTATTGCTTGTAGCTTGTAGCTTGCAGCTAACAGCTTAAAGCTGTTTTCTGCTGGCCGCGCAGAGGTGTATTGCTTGTAGTTTGCAGCTAACAGCTTAAAGCTGTCTTCTGCTGGCCGCGCAGAGGTGCATTGCTTGTAGCTTGCAGCTAACAGCTTAAAGCCGTTTTCCAACCACATATAAAAAAGCGATTGCAAATAATTGGTAAGGATTGCTAAAACTTTACATTTATGATTCTAAACCAACCATTCTTCATTTATAAAACGCATTTACTCTTATGGGGGATCTTCAGGTAAAAAAAAATTCCAAGCAATATGATGCCATCATCGTAGGCTCGGGTGCCGGTGGCGGCATGGCTGCTTACGTGCTGTCACAGGCTGGTTTGAAAGTTTGTTTGATTGAAGCCGGACCAATGTATGATCCAAGAAAAAATGTAACCCAGTTTAAAAATCCTTGGGAATCTCCCCGCCGAGGCGCCAGCACCAAATTCAGGCCTTTTGGTGACTTTGATGCTTGCTACTGGGGTTGGGAAATTGATGGTGAACCTTATACTCATGCCGATAATACCAAATGGGAATGGTGGCGCGCCCGCATGATCGGCGGCCGTACCAATCACTGGGGACGCATCTCCCTGCGGTTCGGTCCTAAAGATTTTAAACGCCACAGTATTGATGGCATGGGCGACGACTGGCCAATTGGTTATGATGATGTAAAACCTTATTACGATAAAGTTGACAAGCTCATTGGCGTGTTCGGCAGCAATGAAGGCCTGGAAAATGACCCCGATGGTATTTTTCTTCCCCCGCCCAAACCCCGTTTGCATGAGCTCATGATCAAAAAGGCCGCAACCGGCATTGGCATTCCGGTGATCCCCTCCCGCCTTTCGATCCTTACCAAAAAGATCAATGATTCCCGCGGTGAATGTATCTTTTGCGGACAATGTAACCGGGCCTGCTCAGTGGCGTATGCCGACTTCTCATCTTCCTCCGTTTTAGTAAAACCTGCTTTGGAAACCGGTAATGTTGATGTGATCACCAACGCCATGGCGCGCGAAGTGCTCACTAACAATGAAGGACTCGCTACAGGTGTATCATATGTAAACAAAACCGATCTGCAGGAATACCAGGTAATGGGCCGCACAGTGATCCTGGCCGCCAGCGCCTGCGAATCGGCCCGATTACTGCTGAACTCAAAATCGGCCCGCTATCCCAACGGACTGGCCAATAACAGTGATGTGGTAGGTAAATACCTGCATGACTCAACCGGTGCCGATATGGGTGGTGTATTGCCTGAACTGTTCGATCGCAAACGCTATAACGAAGATGGTGTGGGCGGTGCGCACATTTATACCCCCTGGTGGGGCGATAATAAAAAGCTTGATTTCCCTCGTGGTTATCATATTGAATACTGGGGTGGTTTTGGCCAGCCTGCTTATGGTTTTGGTAACAGTGTACAGGCCCTTAATGGCAGGTTTGAGGTAAAAGGCCAACAAAAACAACCTGGTGGCTATGGCGCCTCATTGAAAGAAGATATGCGTTACTTCTATGGCGCCCGGGTGGGAATGGCCGGTCGCGGTGAAGCCCTTGCCGTGCGGGAAAACAAATGCGAGATAGACCCAAAAGTGGTTGACAAATATGGAATACCTGTTTTGCGTTTCGATGTAAAGCCGCATGAATACGATATTAAACAGGCCAAACACATGAAGGAAACCTTCAAAGAGATCATGCACAACATGGGCGCCATTATTACCTATGGGGGTGATGACGACGAAAAAAATAATTACGGCTTACATGCACCTGGTAACATCATTCACGAGGCCGGTACAGTTCGTATGGGTAACGATCCCAAAGAATCGGTGCTGAACAAATACAACCAGGCCCATG
>CBIMFG010001175.1:0-2315 GCA_966243125.1 uncultured Niastella sp. | reverse complement strand
GCCGCCATTACCGCCAATTCCGCCCCAGCCATTCAATGGGTATCGGTCTGGAATAAACGTACCGGTAGCCAACGCAGCTCCGGTGAGGGCATCAAATACCGTCAGGTATTCGGGTCCGTTTACTATTTTGCCATAGGTTGGATCTTTCTCGGTATAAGTGCGCCAGTCTTTTGTGCTATCGCCAATCACTTTGCCTTTGCCATCAATGGTACCATCAGCCGTTTTACAAACCACTTCCGCCCGGCCATCGCCATCCAGGTCATACACCAGCATTTGAGTATAAGCAGCGCCGGAACGAATGTTCTTTCCCAGGTTAATGCGCCATAACAATTTTCCTGTTACCGTATAGGCATCTATAATTTGTGGGCCGGTAAAGCCGGGTTGTGGCGGGTTCTTTGCATTGGAAGGCTCCCATTTTAAAACGATCTCATATTCGCCATCTCCGTTCAAATCGCCTACGCTGGCATCATTGGCGCTGTAGGTATACGGCTGCCCCATGATAGATGCACCTGGCGGCGGTTGTATGGGAACTGATAGATATTGCTGTACGGGTGTATTGACTGGCAAGGTACACTCACCGGAGCCCGTTGTCAATTCTTTCCCATTCAACACAGGTTTTACCAGCCAGGTAGTATTGCTTGATAAAGTAGCCAACGAATCAATAAACCAGGTACCGGTTGTTAGCGGTGTTGTATTTAACCTCACGGGTGTTTGTTCACCAGTTTTTCTATAGATGTTAAAAGCAGTAGCTGCCGGCTCCGTACCCAATAATCGCCAGCTAATAAACACTTGTTTCTCACTGCTGCGCACTGCTACCACCCCACGTCCCAGGGCTTCCATTTGCCGTTGGGCTATGGTAGCAGTTCCACAAAAGATGAATATGGCAATAAAAGTGAAAGCGAAGGATGTTTGTCGTTTTTGCATATATACAGCAAGCGGTTGAATCGTGAAATGATACACGAAAATTAAATAGTCACGTGAGAACTCCATCCTGCACCATCCTTCACAGTGCAACAGGCATTAACTACTATAATTACGAAAAGGGTTTCGTTACTATATGAAGGGCATATTCACCAAAAATAAAAAATTGGGTTTATCTTGTTTGTGTAACCAATTGGTAGTTACAAACTATGGTAAAACAAATACGAATACTGTTGTTGCTGGCAACCATGCTGCCGGTAACAATTGCCGCCCAGTTAAACACCAAAGCTTCCTACGACCTAATTAAACGGGTGGTGCCCCGCTACGTTTCTTCATTTATTGTAGAAGACATTTCCGCCGAAAACGAAAAAGATGTTTTTGAAGTGGAATCCCGCGGCAACAACATTGTGCTGCGTGGGAATAATGGCACTTCAATCGCCTGCGCGCTGTATCATTATCTCACTGAATATTGTCATTGTCAGATCACCTGGAATGGCGCCAACCTGCAGCTACCGGCTGCCTTACCAGTGGTGAAAGAAAAGGTGCATAAAGCTACTCCCTATACTTATCGCTACTACCTTAACTATTGCACATTCAATTACAGCATGAGCTGGTGGGACTGGGAGCGCTGGCAAAAAGAAATTGACTGGATGGCCCTGCATGGCATCAATATGCCGCTGGCCATTACCGGCGAAGAATATACCTGGTACGAAGTGTATAAAGAGATGGGGTTCACCGATGAGGAGTTGAAAAACTTCTTTAGCGGCCCGGCTTATTTTGGCTGGTTCTGGATGGGCAACCTCGATGCCTGGGGCGGCCCGCTGCCATTGAGCTGGATGAAAAGCCATAAAGCCTTACAGGAAAAAATACTGCAACGCGAAAGAGAACTGGGTATGAAACCGGTCTTGCCTGCCTTTACCGGACATGTTCCCTCTGCCTTTAAAAAGAAATACCCGAACGCCAAACTAAAGGCCACCAACTGGACCAATGGTTTTGCCGATACTTATATTCTTGATTCGGAAGATCCGTTGTTTGCTGAAATAGGAAAACGCTTTCTGCAAAAGCAAACCAGTTTGTTTGGAACCGATCACCTGTACTCGGCTGATACGTTCAATGAAAATGAACCACCTTCAGATGACCCCACCTTTCTTTCCGCCCTCAGCGCCCGCATTTATGAAGGCATGAAACAGGCCGATACCTCTGCTACGTGGGTTATGCAGGGCTGGTTGTTTTACAGTGACCGTAAATTCTGGAAAGCGCCGCAAATTGAAGCATTGCTGAAAGCGGTTCCTGGTAATAAAATGATCCTGCTCGATCTGGCTGCCGAAATTGAACCGGTTTGGAAACGCACCGATGCTTTTTATGGCAAACCCTGGATCTGGAATATGCTGCAC
>CBIMFG010001174.1:0-2317 GCA_966243125.1 uncultured Niastella sp. | reverse complement strand
ATGCTAAATAATTTTTTGTAAAAATGCTGGTTTCATAAAAAAAGCTGTGCGACTTTCATCACACAGCTATAAGTTAATCAATTTTTTACGAAGTGCACCTTTACTATAAGGTGCTTGGACAAACAAAATCTGTTATCTCAAACTTTCCTGATTCTTTAATGGCTTTGAATCCGCCTTTTATATCTATCAGGTTATCGAACCCGCGTGCTTTTAAGATGGAGATAAAGATCATTGACCGGTAGCCACCTGCACAATGCACATACCAGGTTTTGTTTTTATCAACCTGTTGCATACTGTCGTTAATGTAATCCAAACTGGCGTTTACTGCACACTTAATATGTTCAGCTTCGTATTCACTTTGCTTACGTACATCCAACACGTTTATATTAGCATCTGCTTCCTGAATGGCTGCCAGTTCAGTTGCAGTTATAGAAGTAATGGTATCAATTTCCTTTCCTGATTTTTTCCAGGCGTTAATACCACCTTCCAAATAACCAATTGCATAATCATACCCAACCCTGGCCAGGCGGGTTACCACTTCTTCCTGGCGGCCTTCTTCCGCTACTATCAGTATGGTTTGTTTAATATCTGGTATCAATGCACCAACCCAGGGTGCAAAATTGCCATCGATGCCAATGTTGATCGAGTTGGGAATAAACCCTTTTGCAAATGTTTGCGGGTCTCTGGTATCAAGTATAAGCGCATCGGTTTCATTAGCGGCTGCTTCAAACGCTTCTACCCCTAATGGACTGGTGCCTTTTTTCAACACGGTATCAATGCTTTCATACCCCTGCTTGTTCAATTGCACATTCAACGGAAAATATTGCGGCGGTGCAGTTAAACCTTCGGTAACTTCTTTTATAAATTCTTCTTTGGTCATGTTGGCACGCAACGCATAGTTGGTTTGCTTTTGATGACCCAAGGTATCGGTAGTTTCTTTACTCATGTTTTTGCCACAGGCACTACCAGCGCCATGTGCGGGATACACCGTTAAGGTATCAGACAACGGCATTATCTTATTACGCAGTGAATCGAATAACAAACCAGCCAGGTCTTCCTGGGTAATATGATTGGCTTTTTGCGCCAGATCAGGACGGCCAACATCACCAATGAACAACGTATCACCGCTGAACAAACCCACTTCTTTTCCCTGCTCATCTTTCAATAAGTAACAGGTGCTTTCCATGGTATGGCCAGGCGTATGGAGGGTTGTAATAGTAATGTTACCTATTTTAAACACTTCGCCATCGGTAGCAATATGTGCTTTAAACGAAGGCGTAGCGGTAGGGCCATATACAATGGCTGCGCCGGTGGCTTTTGCCAGGTCGAGATGGCCCGAAACAAAATCAGCATGAAAGTGCGTTTCAAAAACATACTTTATAGTGGCGCCATTACGATTGGCTTTTTGAACATAGGGATCTATTTCGCGCAACGGATCAATCACTACTGCTTCACCCTCACTTTCGATGTAGTATGCTCCTTGTGCCAGGCAACCGGTATAAATTTGTTCTATCTTCATAACTATGCTGTTTAAATAATCGACGTAATTTCTGATTTATGGTTTTAATAGAATATGACTTTTATCACAAAGCTTTTTTAGCTAAAAAAGAACAGTTCGTGCACCAATATAAATAAGGCAATAGCCAGTACAAACCACCCAAATCCTTTTTTTAACGCCTGGCCAGGTATTTTATCGGAGAAAGCGGTTCCCACAATAACGCCTGTTACCGCAATAGCTGTAAACAATAATAACTGCGGCCAGTTTATAGTAAAATGCGACAAGCTTATGTAAAACCCAAAAAAAGAACTGATGGCCATAATGGTGAGCGATGAACCTACTGCTATTTTCATAGGCAACCTGCTGATGAGCACCAGGGACGGAATGATCAAAAACCCACCGCCGGCGCCCAGTAAACCGGTAACAGCGCCAACCAGTAATCCCTGCATCAATAACCCGCTTTTGCGCTTTTTAGTATTACTACTAACCGGCGCTTGCGGTTTAGTACCATTTTTTATCATGGAGGTAGCCGCCACCAGCATTAATATGGCAAACAGCACCATTAAAAAAACACCTTTGTCAACAACAAGTTCACCAATGTTGAATAAATGATCAGGGATCATGGGCAACACAAACTTGCGTACAACAAATACCGATAACAGCGAAGGCAATCCGAAGTACCCCACCACCTGCCAATCGATCAGTTTTTTGTAATGTGAACGCACACTACCCACCAGGCTGCAACTGCCCACCACAAATAATGAATACATAGTGGCCAATACCGGATGCACATGCAACAGGTACACAAATACAGGTACG
>CBIMFG010001173.1:0-2319 GCA_966243125.1 uncultured Niastella sp. | reverse complement strand
TAGGGGCCATCTCGGCATTTCTGGCAGCGATCATTGCCTGCACCCAAACCGATATAAAACGCGTGCTGGCGTATTCAACCATTTCACAGATCGGGTATATGTTGTTTGCACTAGGGGTGAGTGGCTATACGGCGTCGCTCTTTCATTTGTTTACCCATGCTTTTTTTAAATCGCTGCTGTTCCTCGGGGCAGGGGCTGTGATCCATTTTGTTCATAACAACGAAATGACCAATATGGGTGGGTTGCGAAAACTGATGCCGCTAACACATCTTACCTTTTTAATTGCCTGTTTGGCTATTGCCGGTATACCACCCTTTGCGGGCTTCTTTAGTAAAGAAGAAATACTAATAACCGCCTGGCAGCATAATAAAATTATTTACTACGCAGCCCTGATCACCTCGGGTATTACGGCCTTTTATATGTTCCGGTTATACTTCAGTATTTTCTGGAATAAATCAAGTGCACATGTTCATCATCACAGCGAAGGCTCCTGGAATATGAAGTTGCCTTTAGTGTTGTTGGCTCTGGCAGCTGTTGGCGTTGGTTTTATTCCATTTGCCCATTTTGTTGGGGGCGAAGGAATTTCCATTCCGTTGAGTTTCTCCATTGGGCCTGTACTGCTGGCTGCTGCCGGTATTGCAGTGGCGTATATACTTTATTATAAAGAGAACGAGCGGCCACAACAACTGGCGACTGCTTTGGGTGGCATTTATAAAACAGTAAAGCAAAAATTCTATTTTGATGAGCTGTACCTGTTCGTTACCAAAAAGATCATCTTTAACGGCATGGCCAAACCGGCTGCCTGGATAGATAAACATCTTGTTGATGGCGCCATGAATGGCCTGGGTTGGGTAACCACCCGCTTTTCAACCAGTATAAAAGCATTGCAATCGGGAAAAATACAGGGTTATTTGATATACTTTTTTGGCGGGATTGTAGCACTGGCTGCAATGTTTATTTATTGGTGGAAGTGATGCCGGTTACCAGTTACCAGTTACCGGTTGCCAGTTGCCAGTTACCGGTTGCCGGTAAAACCTGGAACCTGGAACTTGTAACTGTTGGTTCAAGAAACGAAATACTTTAATTGATTCGAATGTCATTATCTATACTTATCATATTGCCACTTCTTACTGCTATTGCGCTGTTGGTCTGTAATGGCTTGAAACCAGTTCGTCTGGTAGCATTAGCGGGGTCGGTAGCTCAGTTGATTGTTGCGGTTGGATTGCTGTTCACCTACTGGCAACAACGTGCTGCCGGTAATAAGGCTGTAATGTTATTGGAGGAAGATTATGTTTGGTTCACCCCGCTGAATATTCATTATCATATTGGGGTTGATGGCATCTCTATAGTCATGATCTTGTTGACCGCCTTTGTAACAATAGCCGGTATGCTGGTTTCGTGGTCAATGGAAAAGCTGAACAAAGAATTTTTCTTTTTGCTGGTGTTGTTAAGTTTGGGTGCATATGGGTTTTTCATTTCGCTCGATCTGTTTACGTTGTTCTTTTTTCTGGAAGTGGCGGTAATACCCAAATTTTTATTGATCGGCATTTGGGGCAGTGGTAAAAAAGAATACAGCGCCATGAAACTGGCCTTAATGTTAATGGGAGGTAGCGCACTGGTATTTGTTGGATTGGCAGGTATTTATTTTAATACCCATACATTCGATCTGTTGCAAATTACTCAACTGCACGTTCCGGCTGAAGTGCAAAAGATCTTCTTCCCCTTTGCATTTATTGGCTTTGGCATTTTTACTGCCTTGTTCCCTTTTCATACCTGGGTGCCCGACGGGCATTCAGCTGCGCCAACTGCAGCGTCCATGTTCCTGGCTGGCATTTCTATGAAACTGGGTGGCTATGGTTGTTTGCGCATCGCTTTATTAATGCCCGAAGCTGCTCAATATTATTCGTGGATCATCATTTTGTTGGCAACTATCGCCATTATCTATGGCGCCTTTGCGACTATGATGCAGACTGATCTGAAATACATCAATGCCTATTCATCCGTAAGCCATTGTGGTTTTGTGTTGCTGGGCATTGGCATGTTTACCAAAACAGCCATTATGGGCGCGGTTATGCAAATGGTATCGCATGGGTTAATGACGGCCCTTTTCTTTGCCGCTATTGGCATGTTGTACGATAGAACCCATACACGGCAGGTAGCGCAACTGGGTGGCTTATTAAAAGTGATGCCCTTTATTGCTACGGTGTTTGTAATAGCCGGTTTGTGTTCATTGGGATTACCGGGGTTGAGTGGGTTTGTTGCTGAAGTAACCGTTTTTATGGGCGCCTGGGAAAAGGCCGATACCCTTTATAGAGTAGC
>CBIMFG010001172.1:0-2330 GCA_966243125.1 uncultured Niastella sp. | reverse complement strand
AACCGCCCCGATTTAACACCGCTGGTAAAAGCCAGTGAAACCGTAGGTAAAGTGCTGAAGAAAGGAGATATCGTTGTGTACGAATCAACCGTATATCCTGGTGTTACTGAAGAGGAGTGCGTACCTATTCTGGAAAAAGTGTCAGGACTTACTTTCAATAAAGATTTTTATGCCGGTTATTCACCCGAGCGTATTAACCCCGGTGATAAAGAACATACGGTTACAAAAATTAAAAAAGTAACCTCCGGTTCAACCCCCGAAGCTGCCCAAATTGTAAATGATATCTACGGCAGCATCATTGTAGCGGGCACACACCTGGCGCCTTCTATAAAAGTAGCCGAAGCAGCTAAAGTAATTGAGAATGCACAACGCGATATCAACATCGCTTTCATAAACGAGCTGGCCAAAATATTTAACCTGCTCGATATTGATACGCAGGAAGTGTTGGCCGCCGCTTCAACAAAATGGAACTTTTTACCATTCCGCCCCGGTTTGGTGGGTGGTCACTGTATAGGTGTTGACCCATATTACCTGGCGCAAAAAGCTATGGAAGTGGGTTACCATCCTGAGATCATCCTGGCCGGACGTCGCCTGAACGATGGTATGGGTGCGTATGTAGCCGGTGAAGTAATAAAGCTGATGGTTAAAAAGAGCATCCCCGTTTCAGGTAGCAAAGCCCTGGTGTTAGGAATTACCTTCAAAGAGAATTGTCCTGATGTTCGTAATACCAAAGTGATCGATATCATTCGCCACCTGCAAAGTTACCACGTAGATGTTGAAGTGTATGACCCATGGGCTAACCCCGACGAAGTAATGCATGAGTATGGCGTGAAAACGGTTCAGGAATTACCTGCCACTCAATCACAATACAATGCAGTAGTACTGGCAGTAGCGCACAAAGAGTTCAGCTACGAGGTGATCAAAAAACTTTGCAGCGACCATTGTGTGCTGTTTGATGTGAAAGCCCATTTAGGAAAAGATTTAGTTGATGCACGTTTATAACTATTAATTATGTACAATCAGAAATACCATACCGCAGATATTAGCAATGCCACCTTTTTGGTAACCGGAGGCGCTGGCTTTATAGGTTCAAACATTGTTGAATACTTATTAACGCATGGCGTTGGCAAAGTGCGGGTGTTGGACAACTTTAGTACAGGTTCCATGGAGAACATTGAGCCTTACCTGGCACGTCCTGAATTTAGTTTGATAGAAGGCGATATCCGCGACCTGGATACCTGCCGCCGGGCTTTGGAGGGTGTTGATTATGTGTTGCACCAGGCTGCCCTGGGTTCAGTACCCCGCAGCATCAACGATCCCATTACCAGTAACGAAGTGAACGTAAGCGGATTTTTGAACATCCTGGTAGCTGCAAGAGATGCTGGTGTTAAAAGAATGGTGTATGCAGCCAGCTCAAGCACGTATGGCGATCACCCGGGTTTGCCAAAGGTGGAAGACAAAATAGGTAACCCGCTGTCGCCTTACGCGGTTACAAAATATGTAAATGAACTGTATGCATCAGTGTTCAGCCGTACATACGATTTTCATACCATTGGGTTGCGTTACTTCAATGTGTTTGGTCCCCGCCAAAACCCACGTGGCCCATACGCCGCCGTTATACCTTTGTTCATTCAAAGCGCCTTGAACCAGGAAGCGCCTTACATCAATGGCGATGGTGAAACCAGCCGCGATTTTACATTTGTTGAAAACGCGGTGCAGGCAAACATCAAAGCGGCCTTAGCGCCTGATATCAACAAACATGAAGTAGTGAACATAGCCGTAGGTGACAAAACCACGCTCAACGAATTGTGGAAACACATCTCTGCATTTACCGGTATTGACCTGGCGCCCCGTTACCGCGATGAAAGAAAAGGCGATGTGCGTCACAGTTTGGCCAATGTGAGCAAGGCCGAACAACTGATCGGTTACAAACCTGTAGTAACCATTCAAACCGGATTACAAACAACCGTAGAGTGGTATAAGCAGTCGTCGTATCTGAAAGTAACCTCTTAAAAACTGCCTTAGCGGCAACCGGACCATTAAAAAATAACGTACTAATGAATAGAAACCACATACATCCTGCTACCCTGATTTGCTGTTTTGTAGCGTTTGTTCTTATGCTTACCACTTCTTGCAGTACCAGCAAGAGGTTAAATTACTTCAATGACCTGCCTGATGCGGAAACATATGAATTAAAAGCAATGCCTGTGCCAGAACGTATTATTGAACGAGGCGATAGACTCGATATCAATTTTATTGTTCGGGACCAGGAAAGCGCCGCATTCTTCAATAAACACAGTATGGCCGGGGCCGCCAATGTTGCCGCTGCT
>CBIMFG010001171.1:0-2331 GCA_966243125.1 uncultured Niastella sp. | reverse complement strand
GAACAGCAGCATGCGTTGAGTGAAAACAGTCTGGATGATTCCATGATCAACAAACAATGGAACTGGGGGAATGGCGTGTCGGTTCCGACAAAAGCGTATTGTGAGAAATTTTATAACCGCACTATCGACCTGATTGATTCTTACAATCCCGATATGGTCTATTTCGATGATACCGCATTACCATTGTGGCCCATCAGTGATGCAGGCTTGCGCATTGCTGCGCATATGTATAACAAGAGTATAAAAAAGAATGGCCAACTGGAAGCGGTGATCTTTGGAAAGATCCTTGATGAAACCCAACGCAAATGCATGGTATGGGACATTGAACGCGGACAAAGTAACAAGATAGAACCGCTGCCCTGGCAAACCGATACCTGTATTGGCAACTGGCATTACAACCGCTCCGTGTATGAAAACCGGAAGTACAAAAGCGCCAAAACAGTTATTCATATTCTGGCAGACGTAGTAAGTAAGAACGGGAATTTATTATTAAGCGTTCCGGTGCGGGGTAATGGTTCCATTGATGAACTGGAATTAGCCATTGTAGAAGAAATAGGTGAGTGGATGGCTATAAACAGTGAAGCCATTTATGATTCAAGACCATGGGTGGTATATGGCGAAGGCCCGCAAATGGAAACAGCAGCGCCCTTATCAAAGCAAGGGTTTAATGAATGTAAAGGAACGCCTTTCACTTCCGCTGATATGCGCTTCACGCAAAAGAACGATACACTGTATGCCATTGTAATGGAATGGCCCAACAATGGCCGGGTAACTATAAAAAGTTTGAAAAAAGAAGTATCAGCTGTTTCGCTGTTAGGGTCGGCTCAATCACTTTCTTTTACCCGTGATGAGAACGGACTGCATGTAACGTTGCCTGAGAACAGGAATAAAATTTCATACGGGTTAACGCTTAAAATAAAATAACAGCATACCCGGCAAAGTTAAATAACAACGAGGGGACGCTTTTTTTATCTCACATCATCCTTGCCATTTTCTTCAATTCATTTGTTAATCCAACTATTTATTTACGCAATCGTTCCCGGAGGTAAATAGTTGGTTTTAATGTTAATACAGTTGAAATTAACCTGTAAATTTAATAGAGATATCAATAAGATATTTTAACTTTAATCACGTCAGAATAACAATTAACAGAACATACCGGGCCTTTCTATAGTGCGGCCCTGCCATACGAAATAAATACATCCTTAATTATAGCCGGCTTCAGGAAAAAGGTCCTGAATAAATGGCCTTTATGCTCCCTTTACATCAAATGAGAGAGCTGATAAGGGGGTAATGCTTTAAACACAAACCAAAACGATTGCAGTATGAAATGTAAGTTGCTTCTGCTGGTTCTGATGCTATGGACTTGTAGCTTGTTCGCCCAGGAACAAAAAGTATCAGGAACGGTAACTGAAAAAAGTACAGGTGCAGGCCTGGCTGATGTTTCCGTGACAGTTAAAGGCACCAACATCGGTGGCCGTACAGATGACAAAGGAAATTTTTCCTTCCAGGTAACCCGCCCGGGCAGTATTACACTGGAAATTAGCCTTGTAGGATATGTTAAAAAACAAGTGACCGCCAAAAGCGGCGAGGCGGTGGCTATTACCCTCGACAAAGAAGCAACCAACCTGAACGAAGTGGTGGTGATTGGTTATGGTACGGTGAAGAAAAAAGATCTGACCGGTTCAGTAGCTTCTGTGAGTGGGAAAGCGATTGCTGATGCACCGGTTCCCAATATTGCGCAGGCCATGCAGGGAAAATTGCCGGGGGTAAATATTATTACACAGGATGGCCGGCCGGGTGCAGATGTTGCCATTCGTGTGCGGGGCGGTACTTCCATTTCGCAAAGCAATCAGCCATTGATCCTTGTTGATGGCGTGCCAGGTAATATCAGTGATGTGCCTGC
Source organism: uncultured Niastella sp. (assembly GCA_966243125.1). Classification (GTDB taxonomy): domain Bacteria; phylum Bacteroidota; class Bacteroidia; order Chitinophagales; family Chitinophagaceae; genus Niastella. The sequence continues at coordinate 425 of CBIMFG010001171.1, read as the reverse complement.
AGACCAGGTAAAAAGCATTGACGTGTTGAAAGATGCTTCTGCAACAGCCATTTACGGTGCACAGGGCGCCAACGGCGTAATTTTAATTACTACAAAAGGCGCAACCGCCGGCAAAACAACCATCAGTTATAGTGGTTATGAAAAATGGAATACACCGGCAAAATACCTGCAGGCTTTAAATCCCTACGATTACCTGCAGTATGTATGGGCCAATACGGCTGCCAATGGCGCCGCGTATCAAACGCCATTTGAAAAACTGTATGGTCTTGGCGCCAATGCCGGCAGCAATACAGGCGGCATTGATAGTTACAAAGGACTTGCTACTCACGACCCGCAACGGGATATCTATAATAGTTCTAACTCGCAAAACCACGATCTTACTATAACCGGCGGTACAGAAAAAACAAGAGTTTTTGTTTCAGCCA
>CBIMFG010001170.1:0-2338 GCA_966243125.1 uncultured Niastella sp. | reverse complement strand
TGGAAAAGGCGCTTTCACATGCCAGGGAACTTCCTTAACAATTCCATCTGACCATTTGTTATTACCTTTGATTTATATAAGCGTGTATTTGGTCGTATTTCAATTGTAATACAATGGATAAGAAAATTCCCACCGAGAGTTTGCTGGATTATTATGAAAGAACGGGTCATCCCATTACAAAAGACCATTTACCCATTACGAGTGAATCGGGTCATTTTAATGTACGATCGACGAACGTTTGTTGCCGTAAAACTCCCTATAACCGGCGGGATTATTACAAGATCTGTTTAATGACGAGTTCGAGCTGCGGCAGCGGTACCCTTGTATATGAGGACCGCGAAATACCATTGGGTCAATCCTGTGTTGTTTTTACGAATCCATCGGTGCCTGCTTATTTTGAAATTACCAAAATGAACCGCTATAGCAGCATTTTCAATAAACAGTTTATTGAAGGGCAAATACCCCCCGATGTACAGTACGCAAGCCCCTTATTTAATGCAAACCTGTTTCCGGTTGTTGTGCTTACTGATGAGGAGTTAGAGCGCTTTAATGGTTACTTTGAACAAATGAAGCAATTGCAGGAATCGGACTACTCTTACAAATGGGATATGATCCGGAATATCTTACAGTTGTCGATCCATGAGGGGATCCGGTTACAGCAGCAACAGGCTGTACAAGCCGGTGTTGTTCGCGACCGCCTGGTGAACTCTTTCTTCTCTTTGTTAAATCAGCAATTCCCCGTTGATTCGCCTGATAATTCAATTAAATTATTAACACCGGCCCATTTTGCCGACCTGTTGCATGTGCATGTGAACCATTTGAATAGTGTTATTAAAAAGAATACGGGAAAAAGTACCCGCGTAATTATTCACGAACGCATTGTTACAGAGGCCAAAGCGTTGTTACGCAATACCAGCTGGAATGTGGCTGAAATTGCCTATGCACTTGGGTTTGAATACCCTTCTCACTTTAACAAGTACTTCAAACAATTTACTTCAGTAACGCCCATGGAGTTCCGGCAAAACAATATGGCGCTTTCCATGGCCCTTTGATTTGTATAATCATCCCTTTGAATGGTATAATTGGGTTCAGGCTCCGGTTGACTACTTTTACATCGTCAATTTAAATGATTTCAACTATGAGGAGCATTACCCAGTCAAGGATTCGTGCAAATACATACATGGCATTAGGCCTCATCCCGCTTTCTGGCTTTGCTATGGATGTTTACATACCATCGCTGCCAGATATGGCCGTGCAGTTACACACCACGCCCGCAGCTATTCAATTAACACTTTCCTTTTTTATTATCAGTTATGGTATTTCCCAGCTGATAGTAGGTGGTTTGCTCGATAGCTACGGACGCTACTGGCCTACCATGATCTCTATGCTGGCATTCAGCGCTGCAAGTTTTGCTATAGCATTTGCACAAAATATTAATATGATCTACGCCATGCGTATCGTACAGGGCTTTACGGTAGCCGTAATTGTCGTGGCCAAACGCTCGTTCTTTGTAGATGTATATAAAGGAGAAGAATTAAAAAAATACACCAGTTTGTTTTCTGTTATCTGGGCAATTGGGCCTATTGTGGCGCCGTTCCTGGGTGGCTTTTTTCAAACAAGCTGGGGCTGGACTTCCAACTTTATCTTCCTCGGACTTTTTAGTTTAGCATTCTTCCTGATAGAAGTACTGATGGGTGGCGAATCACAAAAACAAGCACAGCCATTCAGTGTTCGTACCATTCTTGGCACGTATGGCAAAATGGTAAAAACACCTGATTTTACAGCTGGTATGATCATACTGGGGCTTGCCTATGCAATGATCCTGTTATATGGTATGGCCAGTCCGTTTTTGATTGAAAACCGTTTGCATCTCGATCCACATGTAACCGGTTATTGTGCCTTGTTCTCTGGTGTATCGGTAATGGTGGGTGGTACTTTGTCGAGAATGCTGATAGCAAAACCTTTTGTGAAGAAACTGGTTGTTGCTTCTATTATACAATTAGTATCATTAGCAACGCTGATCACCCTTACCTCTTTCTATCAAAATTTACCTACGCTGTTGTTGTACGTATTCCTGGTGCATAGTACCGGTGGATTTATTTTCAACAACCTGATGTCGTATTGTTTGATCCGCTTTCCGCAATATGCGGGTAAGGCAGCTGGTTTGGTAGGCGGTGGTTTTTCTGTAGTTACTTCTATTTTAAGTTCATTGCTGGTAAACTTCTTAAGTATCACCAACCAAACAGTATTGGGTATTGGTTATGGCGTATTAGTAGTGGGCGTTTTGTTCACCATTATAAGAACGAAATGGGTTGTAAACGAAAGACCGGCCATAAGC
>CBIMFG010001169.1:0-2340 GCA_966243125.1 uncultured Niastella sp. | reverse complement strand
TCCCTTACCATTGGTGCTGGAACCGATAGATGCAGATGCGCGTCCGCCCCGGGAAGAAGTAAGTAAAATTTACGAAGCTATTATCAGCGATCTTAAAAATGCCAAGGCCATGTTGCCGGCTCCAAACGCCGCCAACTATCCGTGGAAAGGAGAACCCGGCCGCGCCAACCAGTTTGCCGCAACGGCCCTACTGGCCGATGTGTACCTTACCATGACGGGCTGGCCTCTTAATCAAACCAGTAATTATGCATTGGCCGCTGCTGAAGCAGAGTCATTGATAAAACAAAACTTTTACGACCTGAACACGCCTTACGACAAGGTTTTCAGCACCAATGGTTCTTCTGAATCTGTTTTCTCGTTGTATTTCAAAGTGAGTGGTAACCTGCCACAACGGGGTTTTGGCGCTACCTGCGTACCACTTGATGAATCAGGTTTGGATGGTTCAGGTGGCTGGGATGATTTTTATCCGGAGATCAATTTTTACCTCAAAGCACCTGCCTGTACCAGGTCGGATGCTACTTTTTATACCACCATCAAACTGAAGCAGCCTAACAATACCTTTAAGCTGGTTCCCTGGAATTCAACAGAAACCCATGCCGGCCATCCCTACTACAAAAAGTTCAGGTCGGGTTTAAATGGCGATGGCGTAAAGGAAACAGACACCACCATCCTGAGCATTCAGGCCAGTACCAATAAAGCACTTGACATTATCCGTTACCCCATGACCCTGCTCGATTATGCAGAAGCATCGGCCATGGCCAACAACGGCCCTACAGCAGATAGCTACAACGCCATTAACCTGGTGCGAAAAAGAGCAGGCCTGCCCAATTTAACACCTGGCTTATCGGCTACTGCTTTCCGCGATTCGGTGGTGTTTGAACGGGCCTATGAATTTGCGGGTGAGTTTGGCATGCGTTGGTTTGATGTAGTTCGGTTACAATTGTTACCAAAGATCAATGCAGAACGGGGTTCCGCAGAAAACCCGATCGTTCCGGGCGATATCAACAACCGGTACCTGGCGCCCATTCCCTTTAATGAAATGCTGAGAAATCAAGCTGTGTGGCAACAGAATAAAGGGTACTAATCTTATTGATTGCTATAGAAAAGCCGTTCCATTGTATTGGGGCGGCTTTTCTTTTAATATGTTAAATAGCTCCCAATAATATTTTACTAGAACAGCTTGCCGTTTAAAAAAGCGTAGAATAGCTGAAACTTTATTTTAATGAAACCCAAACGGCTGCTTATTCTATTCGCTTTTGCTCCACTCTTTATTAACGCACAACCCTATTACAAGAATGGTTCTTTTGTGATAAAAGGACAGGTAAAAAACTTCAAAGAGCCCTTCTTCGAGTTTGGCATTACCAGATATCTTAATAGCGATGGACCGTATGTTAATGTACAGCCAAATGGTAATTTTGAACAGCGATTCCCGGTTCAAAACCGGCAAAACCTTTATTTGTACCTGAACGATGATGCCATTTTTTTTACCATACAGGACAAAGACACCTTAACGCTTTATTGGGATGAGGCCGATTTCAAGAACACCATTTCCATAAAAGGAAATAATGAGAACAGAACAAAGGAACTGAATCTTCAACTGGCGCTTTACAATCAATTCCGGCGCCCATTCATGAAATTGCAAGATACCCTATACGAGGATAAAAATTTAACAGATGCCAACAAGTATACACTTATAAACGAGCTCTACAATAGCCATGTGGAAGCAGTTCAAACCGCGGGTGTTCCAGCCTCAGAAAATGTAAATTACCTGCTGGCAGAGATCTTTTATTTATACACCAATACCTTATTTAGTCATAAACTTACACCTAAGTATACGTTGAAACTGCATACAGACACCCTTCCCCATGTTCCCTATACAGAAAGGCTAGACATTACCCAACTCAATGAAAAGTTGTTCTGGAATGTACCGGCGTACAGAGATTTTATTTATGATTACATCCGGTTAAACCGGCCATTTTATAGTTACATCGCATTCGGAAACACCCCCAGCAAACCATTCAATCCAACGCTCGACGAATATCATTTAGCCCTCGCAAACATTTACTTCGATAATATTAAAGAATGGTTTATTACCAAAACGATCATGTCTGGTTTTGAACATTACAATTTCACAGATGCAGAAAATGTGTATAAACAAGCCGCCAATACGCTTACCTCATCTTTCCTGAAAGATACGTTGCAGAAATACTACGCTGCAATCAAGCGCTTAAAACCCGGCAACCCGGCCCCTGGATTTACCTTAAAAAACGATCAGGGAAAGCTGGTTTCCTTAAGCGACTTTAAAGGCAAAGTATTGTTCATCGATTTTTGGGGTGTGAG
>CBIMFG010001168.1:0-2342 GCA_966243125.1 uncultured Niastella sp. | reverse complement strand
GCATATTCACCACCAGGGTGCTATCGGTAACAGGTTGCCCCGAATTAGCCAATTCGGTGGCGTCTTTCCAGTATTTTATGGTCAATAATCTGGCCGTTTCCCTGTTCCCGGTTTTTTCATACACCAGTTGCCGGGTCAACGGCTCGGGTACCCATATAGAAGCGGTAGAAGTAGACGGTACCCCAAATTCATCCATGGTAGAAGGAATATGAAATTCTTTTTTGAACGCATCTCCTTGCGACAAAATGAAGTATACCCTGGTGATGTTCTTATTATAGTGCTGCTGCACGTAGTTTTTAACCGCCATGTATTCCTGGTGTACAGGTTGTAAAAACACCTTATTGAAATTATACCAGCTGCTTACCACTAAAACACCGGCCACAGTACCGGCAATAACCCGGCGCAGCTGCGTATTTTTAACCATGTACAGGATCATTTCGGCCCAAATAATAAATACACACAGGTCGAGGGCTAACATAGTTCTGTTGCTGGGAAAATTTTCCTTTACTACCATAGATACCCAAAAAGATAGTACCAATGCCGCGCCGGCGCCTGCCAGATATTTCACCGCCTGCAGCCAGTTCTTTTTCCCAAACCTGATAAATGCCAGCACCACCCAACTAACCAGCAACAATTTACTTACGGTCCAGGGCAGGGCTTTATTTTCATTTATAATAAGGTTAAACCAGAAGGCCCGTTGCAATGGTTGGGCTAAAAAGAAAGCGATTTTACCCGGTATGTCGCTGGTAACGCCTGTTCGGGGGTCGCTACCAAGCTGGCTCATAATCAGTGAAAGCTTGAATAGCACAAAATAAAGGGCATACATCGCAAAGTAAAAAGCGGTACCTTTTATGAATACGGCATCTTTTTTAGTGGTAAAACTGCAGATGTAATGTAACAGGAAAGGGATTACAAAGCATTCAAACCCGCTTTGATAAGCAAACAAGGCTACCAGGCCGGCCCCCATGGCGCCCAGCGCTGGCAGTACTGGCACAGACCAGAATTTTTCTTTATCCCTGATGGCCAGGTACCAAATGGCGCCAGATAACAGCCCCGCTGTATTGGCGAGGGCCATCTCAACACAGGAAGCCCATTGCACTATTATTGAAAATTGTAAACTGGTAACCAGGAACAGGCAGGTGAAAAAGGGCAGGTATTCATAACTGGCTACCTTTAACACTACCCGTTTTATTACAATATACCATACCGGTATACACACCAACCACATTAACAGGGAAAATATTCTGATAAAAGTTATTTCGCGAATGGAATCAATGGCCGCAAATGATTTTGAGACCATCCATTCAGTGATCCATCTTCCCTGAATACCAAACATGCAGTAACTGCTTCCGGGCCTGTAATTCCAGAGTTGATCAGTTTCATCTGTAAAAGCATATTCGGTAAAAAAAACAGGATAAAATATAACAAGCACTATCAGGAACAAAAAACTCAACAGATAAACATCTTTTCGCAAAAGACCGGTCATAAGGATCGTTATTTGATATTTGATTTACAATAGGATTATTAGATACGGACATTTCGTTGCAGCACAATAAAAAAAGGGTTAATAAGGCGACATGTACACTTTCACATGTCATCTTATCAACCCTACGAACCTTTCTTGTTACGACTAACTAATTATTTATCTTCTGTTAAACCCGCGATCAGATATTCTTTATTGAGGCGGGAGATATTTGTTACAGAGATCTCTTTCGGACATACCGCTTCACAGGCCTCGGTAAAGGTACAGGAACCAAAGCCTTCCTTATCCATTTGGTGAACCATGTTCAGCACGCGCGATTTGCGCTCAGGCTCGCCCTGTGGCAACAATGCCAGGTGCGATACTTTGGCCGAAAGGAACAACATAGCTGAACTGTTTTTACAGGCCGCTACGCAAGCGCCGCAACCAATACAGGCGGCAGCAGCAAAGGCAGCATCAGCTTTATCTTTCTCAATCAGCATGGCGTTGGCGTCAACGGCATTTCCTGTGTTTACAGAAATATAGCCGCCAGCCTGTACAATGCGATCGAATGCGGTACGGTCAACTACCAGGTCTTTAATAACCGGGAAGCTGTTGGCGCGCCAGGGCTCTACTACAACGGTATCACCATCTTTGTAGGCACGCATGTGTAACTGGCAGGTGGTGTTGGCATGCCAGGGACCGTGCGGGCGGCCATTTATGTACATAGAGCATGCACCGCAAATGCCTTCGCGGCAATCGTGGTCAAATGCAATAGGATCTTTTCCTTCTTTTATCAATCGCTCATTCAGCACATCAATCATTTCCAAAAAAGACATTTCTGAAGAAATATCACTTACCTGGTACGTTTCGAATCTACCTT
>CBIMFG010001167.1:0-2346 GCA_966243125.1 uncultured Niastella sp. | reverse complement strand
TAACAGAACCGGTGAACGCATCTTTTTTACGGGTAAAGATCCCGTTACTTACTACCACTTCAGTAATTTCGGCTACAGCTACCTGTAAATGAACCGTCATTTTATCGCCGGTAGTAATGGGCACTTCCTGGGTGGTGTAACCAACAAAGGAAACCACCAGCACCTGGCCCGGTTGTGCATTGAGGTTGAAATGCCCCAGGCCATCGGTAACGGTTGAAAAGGCGGTACCTTTTAAGCGAACAGTAGCGCCTTGTAACGACTGGCTCTGTTTATCCATTACCGTACCTTCAATGAGATCTCTTTTTTCTGCCACAGCCGCGGGTTTGGCGGGTATAGCCTTTTCCCTGATAAAAATAGTGTTGGCTTCAATACTAAATTCATAGGGTTGATCGCCGATCACTTTCTGTAAAAACTGCGCAACCGGCATATCTTTTACAGAAAGTTCCATAGGACGGGCCTGCCGGAGTATACTGGCAGGGCACATGACCAGGTAGCTGGTTTGCTTTTTAATGGCTTCAACTGCCTGTTCAAAAGTGATCTGGCGAACGGTGAGCGTAATGGTTTGTTTGGTTGGTTGGGCACTTGCACCAAGGGTGACAACTGTAAGAAGCATAGTTAACAGCAAGGCATAGGGGAGCCGTTGCCAACAGGCCAGCCTGCTGTCATAAACAGTTTTTTGCATAAATTGCATTGGTTTTGGTTGTTATTATTCGCTTGCTACAGCACTTAATAATCCTGAACTATTTACCGAATCCCGACGACCATCAGGATCCGGTTTTTTCATGGCTAGATCATTGTTCGTGTTTATTATCTGCTAATGGTCAATTCTTTTCCTTTCAGTTGAAAATGCATGCCTTCCATACCTTCGAATCCTTTCAACACTTGCTGAAGCGTAAGGCTCTTGCCCATTTCGCCCCAGAACTCAATACCAGCAAGCGATTGGGGATACTGTACTTTTATATCGTACCAACGCTCCAATTCGCGCATGGCTTTGTCTAACCGGGTATTCTGAAAATTGAATACACCATTCTTCCATGCCAGGTCCTGCTCTATATCTGTAACAACTATTTTTCCATTCATAAAAGCCTGTCCGGGCGCGAGGATGTTATTTCCTATTTTTACTTTGCCCGATAGCAAAGATGTTTTTATTCCTGGTTCATTGAGATATGCATTTACGTTGAAACGGGTCCCCAATACTTCTACCAGGTCGCCGCGTGTTTTTACAAGGAATGGCCGTTCTTTATTGGGGGCTATTTCAAAATATACTTCACCGGTTATTTCCACGGTTCGGGAGCAACAGGTAAATGCAGTAGGAAAACGGATGGAGCTCATAGCATTCAGCCATACTTTACTGCCATCACTCAGTACTACTGTATATTGTGCACTAACGGGCGTGCGTATGGTATTAAACATTACGTCGCCTGTTTTAGCAGTACCTATATAAGAAAGCACAGCCGTATCAGTTTTCAGCACTTTTGTTCTTCCCTGTTGTGCCAGATGCCCCAGTTTGGCGTCATCCAGCTCAATGGTGCTGCCATCACCTAAAGTCAATGTGGCCCTGTTGCCACCAGGTTGTATCTCCGTTACTGCAATTACCGAAGGTTGTGGAACAATTGGTTGCGTTCTGCGACTGTTTTTGAGAAATAAAAACAATGTAAAACCAATAATGGGAATAAGTACAGCCGCATAACGCAACCATTTGCTACGTAATATATATACTCGCCGGGGGGCTTCCTGCACCGCCGTTATTGTTTCAAGTCTGCTGCGAAGCGATGCCAGCTTTTGTTCAAAATCAGCTTCTGTTCCTGGCCACTCCATTTCTTCCCTGTTTGTAGGGAACCACTCGTTGATCAAGGCCTTATCCGCATCTGTGGCCTCATTGGCTACATAACGGCTTAATGCTTCATTGATATGGGGAGGTAAATTGGCGCTGCTCATAAATAAAATAGGATAATGTTATGCTTGTATTAATAAAGACAACCAGGGGAAAAGAACTACTCAAAAGAATTATAAAAAAATTTCAGAAAAAGAAATTCCAGAAAACGGAAATGGTTTTCAAGGCTTTTTTAAGGCGGCTTACTGCAATATAAAGTTGGTTTTCAACGGTACGCGGCGAAAGGTCCATTTTAGCGGCAATTTCCTTTACAGACAATCCTTCCAGGTTCCTGTACTGAAAAATGATGCGGCATTGTTCAGGTAACTTATTGGTTTCTTCCTGAATCAATTGAAGCAGGTATTTGCTGTAAAAAACATTTTCCAGGTTAACGTTGGTATCCAGTTCCGGCAGGTGGTCGAGTTGGGAAACAGTAATGATCTTTCCCCGTTTAATGTAGTTGAGGCTGAGAA
>CBIMFG010001166.1:0-2346 GCA_966243125.1 uncultured Niastella sp. | reverse complement strand
ACTACAATACGCGCACTTACCGGCAGCTTTTGTAAAGTGGTTGACAGGTGATAGCTATGACCGCGATGGATCACTACTGTTGGCGTTAAATTACGCTCCTGCATGTATTCAATCAGCTTATTCTGTGCTTTATCATCAGGATCATCTTCGCCATACAACGGTTTGTTGGCAAAAATCCAAACTGGTTTGCCTTTGGTAGAAATAATGGTTGTCCACTCGGCCTTTCTTTCATCAACCCGCCAGCCAGCACGGCCACGGAACATATTCATAAAGTTTTGGTAAGAGGTTTGTCCGTCTTTATCTTCATCACCATAAAAGAACACCTGTTGAATAACCCGGCCGCTGTCGTCGGTGAGGTTGCTGTAGTCTTTACCATATATAGAAGGAATACCTAGCAAAGTAGACAGATCAACTTTTTTGGTAGTGTCGGCCGATTCAAATAAAATACGCAGCAGGTTGTAGATAACCATGCCGCGTTTATTATTTTCCTGCACATTTTTGGTATAGCTAACATTTACTTCATTCAAAATAAATTCGGCCAGCTCTTTATTTTTATCCATGATGCTGCTGTAGCTGTCAGCCACGTCAACCGCATCTTCCAGGTCGTTTACTTTGCGGGGTTTTTCCAACCCTATCACAAACGCCTTCATCATGGTTTCGGCGTTCTGTTTATCCATTTTACCCAAAAAGTCGTTCAGCTCATTATAGCCTGCAGCCATTTTAATAAACTTCCTGAAATAGTCGCCATGAACGCTCATGATGAGGCTATCGGCACGGGGTTTGGCCATTTTTGTCCAGATGCGTGGATATACACCACGGGTATAGCTGGAGGTATAAATTTCATCTTCACCCAGCACGGCCAGGTAGTACAGCTCCTGTGCAGTTAACCCATCGAGCCGGCGAAAACGAACATTGTCATTGGGGTTGGTATGCAGTGCATTTATCTCCCGAATAAAATACTGGTTCGCCTTCCGCTTCATCATTTCAGTTAAGGTTTGCAACTGGTTGGCGGTATCATTATAAGGCGGTAAGGTTCGTTGTATATATTCTATCCTTGTTTTTACCAGCAACCTGAAATATCCCAGGTCATTTTCCTTTACACTATCAATAGCCTGCAGGGTAATGCTACCCCGCATCAGGTTATCTAAAAACGGAAAATACAGTTGACCGCTTTTGCTGGTGGCAATACGGGCTACCAATTGCACGGTGGAATCGCTGTGGTGGCGAATGCGATCGCCCAGGGTGTTGTGAGCCTGCGCATAATCGTATACTTTTCCAATATCTGTGCTCAGCGCAACTTTTATTAAGCTATCGGCAAAATAGGCGTTGGGATTTTTAGCCAGTTCGGGCATTATCTGATCTGGGTGCATGGTAAGGTACTTGCGCATTAACACAATGCGGGCGCCCGCCATACCCGGGTTGTCTTCAGAATACCTGAGCGATTCTATCAGCATTTTATCAACGCCATACTCATTGGCGTCAATAACAGATCCAAAACTTTTATGTTGTTTATCCAGCTCCATACACTGGGTAAAGGCTTTTATAAGGGCCGGGGCCAGTGAGGCGGGAAAATCGCGCCGGTTAAGGTTGCTGAAATAATTTTGTAACAGGTAGTCGATGCTGCGCAGGTATTTGATCTTGCCATTGCCATTGAGGGTTGAATCCATTTCAATCTGGGTCTGCAGGTCATCAACGCCGCGTATAAGTGCATCCATTATTTGCAGGCTAACGGTGGTGTCGCTGGCAATTTTACCCTGGTTAACAAACTGAATAGCCTTTTTCTGCTGTTTATCAATGTTGCCATGCCACAACTCCCGCTCCATGGGCACCTTTATAGGTAATGAAGTTTGCGCAAAATTAGCTTGCCAAATCAGTAAACAAATGGTAATAAGATGTATATGTATCCTCATATGCTGCACATCTAGGGGTAGAGCAAAAATATGACCAAAGGGTGGTATGTGCCTGTTATTGGTCTGGTTAGTGCCTCTCTATATTAAGAAAACAATAATTTCCGGCGAAAGTTAGTAAAAGAAAGTCAAAATGTTTGGTGATGGTGGATAACGCCTGCCTCAGAATGGGGAATCAGTTTGATAGTTTACAGCTAAATACGGGTTCGATTTAGTTAGCACGGTATCGTTTTTGCGGTAAGTAAGGCCTTTATACTTAATAACGAATGCTTTATAACTCCTTACCCACTTCCCCTCCGGTGGCCATGCAGCCTTTTTCTTTACCTTCACATATTAAGAAATTGTGAACTCAATATTATCATTTACAGGGTAGAACCTTTTCGAGTAGGTTTGCAAAAATTTCATTTAATGAATGCTAAAGGCAAGATCCTGATTGCAG
>CBIMFG010001165.1:0-2350 GCA_966243125.1 uncultured Niastella sp. | reverse complement strand
ACTAACTACAGCGATTGGGCAAACGGACTGAAAAAGGCCGGTTATGCTACCAATCCCAAATACGCGCAAATAATCATCAAATACGTAGAAGATTACAACCTGCAACAATACACGCTCATTGCATTGGGTAAATTATCGCCTAAGGATGAAGTGCTGGCAGGTGGCGGCAAACCACTGAATATTGGCACCGGAGTAGTAATACAACTGCCTGTTGGTCCCAAACCTGTGGTAGATTACCCTATTGGAGAATTTAAGATCAACCGAACCAAGGTGATCTTTGCTAAAGCCGGTACTTCTTTACTGGGCATTGCCAAGCAATTTGACGTTTCATTAAAACATTTGCTTGATTTTAATGAATTTAGTGAAGATGAGGACGATGTGCTGGCCCAGGACCAACTGGTGTTTGTTCAACGGAAGCGCAGAGAAGGTGGACAGGAATTTCATATAGTACAGCAGGGTGAAACGTTGTATGATATCAGTCAAATGGAAGGCATGCGCCTCGACAACCTGATTAATTACAACCGTTTGCAGGACCAGGGCGAACCAGCTGTAGGCGAGAAATTGTATTTGCAGGATAAAGCACCGGAAATGCCTAAACTGGCAAAGGATGTAGTGTATGTAGCACCACCAACACCCACACCGGCAGTGGTGACCCCAACACCTACTCAGATTACGCCGGCCAATTCATCGGCGGTAACTGGCACTATTCACATAGTAGCAGAAAAAGAAACTTTGTTTAGTATTGCGAAAAAATATAGTATTACAGTAGAACAAATTAAAGAGTGGAACAAACTGACTGGTAACGACCTGAAGATTGGACAGGAACTGGTTATTTACAAAAACTGATTTATGGGTGATATTCGCGTACACGACAAACAATTTGAACCGTACATTAATGCTTCAACGATTGCCGGCCGCATAAAAGAAATTGCTGCCGAACTGAATAGAGATTACAGTGACAAAAAGCCACTGTTTATTGCAATATTGAATGGCTCATTTATGTTTGCGGCCGATCTGTATAAGGAGCTTCACATTGACGCTGAGGTTTGTTTTATAAAGCTGGCTTCTTATAAAGGAACAAAATCAACCGGCCATGTAATTACAGCTATTGGCCTTGATATGGACCTGTTTGGCCGCGATGTGGTTATTGTAGAAGATATTGTAGATACAGGCAAAACGCTCAGCGAATTTTTGCCCCAGTTACACCACCAGCAACCTGCCTCGTTGAAAATTGTAGCCCTGCTGCATAAACCCGAAGCAACAGTATTTCCCATTACTATAGATTACCTTGGTTTTTCCATCCCGAATAAATTTGTAGTCGGGTACGGCCTTGATTATGACGGATTAGGTAGAAATATCCCGGAAATCTTCAAGCTGATAGAGTAGGAGTTGATATGATATCAAGTTGCATCTGTTAACGACCAGGCTTGTTAACCGGTTAACTACGTAATCTGCATCAACATATTGAAACATGCGTACGCCATATTAACCTCATTCCTGTTTATAATTACCGCGCATGCGCAGTATTATTTACGTGGTGAGATCAGGGACGAAAAGAATAATCTTCTGTCGAATGCACGCATTGTGCTTCACTCAACCGGTTATGTGTATTCCTCAGGAAGCAGCGGCTCATTCGGCATTATGACCACCAGGCAAGTTGATTCCGTTACCATTTCCCTCGATGGCTATCAGTCGCTCGCCATAAAACTGGAAACCGCCAAATTCCATTCCCTGGTTTTAAAAACATTATTGACTTCGGCCAATCTGCAAAAGAACCGGCTGCTCTCGTTTACCCGCAATTTAAAACCCGGTGAACGCCGCAACTGGACGGTAGGCACTGAAACCTACAACTCCTTGCTGGAAAATGATTTTGTGCAGGCCGATAGATATCCTGAAACCGGCTTTTCCATCAATACCGATAAGGCTTCCTACAGCAATGTGCGCCGCTTTTTAAATATGAATACAACGGTGCCGCCCGATGCCGTGCGCACTGAAGAAATGCTGAATTATTTTAGTTTTAAATACGTTGCCCCGCCTGAAGACAGCGTATTTGGGTTTAACTCATACGTATCAGAATGCCCCTGGAACAAAACGAATCAATTGCTCACGCTGCAGATCTCGGCCCGTAAACTGGACCCCGAAAAGATCCCTCCCAGCAACCTGGTTTTTTTAATAGATGTTTCCGGCTCCATGGATATGCCAAACCGCCTGCCGCTGTTAAAATCGGCCTTTACCTTACTGGTGAATAACCTGCGCGATAAGGATACCATTTCCATAGTGGTGTATGGCAGTACCATTGGCGTATGGCTCCAACCCACATCGGGTAAGGAAAAAGAAAAGATCCGTAAAT
>CBIMFG010001164.1:0-2352 GCA_966243125.1 uncultured Niastella sp. | reverse complement strand
ACAATGCCATTGGCGCTGTGCTGGGCAATGGCCGCTTTTTCACCATGCGGCAGAATTACAAACCCAAAAAGATCAACACGTTTGGTTTTCCCAAACTGTTGTTACAACTGGAAGTAGAGTATACCAATGGCACAAAGAAAACCATTGTTACCGATGGCTCGTGGAAGATGACAGCTGATGGCCCTATTCGTACCAACAATGAATACGATGGGGAAGAGTACGACGCTACCAAAGAAATGACCGGTTGGAACAATGCCGGTTTCAATTCTACAACCTGGCAGCAACCAGAGCTGGTACAGGCGCCCGGTGGCCAATTGACAGCACAAATGAACGAGCCCATAAAAATAATGAAGACCATAAAACCCGTGGGCATTACCCAGTTAAAACCGGGTGTTTTCATTTTGGATATGGGGCAGAACATGGTGGGCCGTTTACAACTACAGGTAAAGGCCAGCAAAGGCCAGCAAGTGACCTTGCGCTTTGGTGAAAGCCTGCAACCCAATGGCGAATTGTATGTACGCAACCTGCGCGATGCAAAAGTAACCGACATCTATACTGCAAAAGGCGTGGGTACCGAAACCTGGATGCCCGATTTTGTATACCATGGTTTCCGTTATGTAGAGATCAGTGGTTATCCGGGTACACCAACAGTAGCCAATTTTGAAGGCAAAGTGATCTTTGATGACCTGGCAACTACTGGCACCCTGCAAACTTCCAACGAAATAATAAACCGTATACACCAGAACGCCTGGTGGGGTATAAGCGCCAACTACAAGGGAATGCCGCTCGATTGTCCGCAACGCAATGAGCGTATGCCCTGGCTGGCCGACCATGCCATTGGTTCACTGGGTGAAAGCTTTTTGTTTGGTAATGGTAACCTGTATGCCAAATGGCTGCAGGATATTGAAGAAGCGCAAACAGAAGAAGGGTCAATCCCCGATGTGGCGCCCGCATACTGGAATTACTACAGCGATAACATGACCTGGCCTGGTACTTACCTGATAGTGGCCGATATGCTGTATAACCAGTATGGCGACAAACGCGTCATTGAAAAACATTATGCCTCTATGAAGAAATGGCTGCAATACATGCAGACCAAATTCATGAAGGATTATATTATCTCGAAAGATAAATATGGCGACTGGTGCGTGCCGCCAGAATCACCAGAGTTGATCCATTCACAGGATAGTCTGCGTAATACCAATGGCACCCTCATTGCCACTGCTTATTATTACCGCTTGTTGTGGTACATGCAAAAGTTTGCCGGCATTTTGAACAAACCCGAAGATGCAAAAGCCTTTGCAGCATTTAACCAGCATATTCAGGAAGCCTTCACAAAGAAGTTCTTTAACAAACAAAAGAAATCATACGATAACAACACCGTAACTGCGAACCTGCTGCCCTTGTATTTTGGCATTACGCCCGATAGTTTGCGGGAAGGGGTGTTCGGCAATATTGCCAGTAAGATCTGGAGTGCCAATCACGGTCACATCAGCACCGGTGTTATAGGCACCCAATGGCTGATGCGTTGTTTGAGCCAGTACAATCTCCCTGATATGGCTTACACACTGATCTCCGATACCACCTACCCAAGCTGGGGCTACATGGTGCAAAACGGCGCTACCACCATTTGGGAACTCTGGAATGGCAACACGGCCGCGCCGCAAATGAACTCCCAAAACCACGTGATGTTGCTGGGCGACTTGCTGGTGTGGATGTATGAAAATGCAGCCGGTATAAAATCAGATGATTCAGCCACCGGTTTCAAAAAGATCATCATGCAGCCCACGCCGGTGGATGGGTTAACATTTGTGAACGCATCGTACCAATCGGTGCATGGATTAATAAAAAGTAACTGGAAAAACAGCATCGACCGGTTTACCTGGAATGTGACCATTCCGGCCAATACCACCGCACTGTTGTACATTCCTGCAGATGATGTAAAGAGCATCCTGGAAAGCAACAAGCCAATTGCCGGTGCAGATGGGATTCGTTTTGTGCGCATGGAAGGCAAGAAAGCGGTGCTGGAAGTAGGATCGGGTGTCTATTCGTTTGTATCCAACTACAAATTCAAAAGTGGGATGGTAACCGATGAGTTCATCTTCGATAAAACTTCTTTCCCTGAAAGTCATGCCGCTACCATTGCAGAAACCCCTAAAGGTTTGGTGACTGCCTGGTTTGGTGGTACGAAGGAAAGAAACCCCGATGTATGCATTTGGGTAAGCCGCCAGGTAAACAACAAATGGACGGCGCCTGTAAATGTAGCCAATGGTATTATCAACGATACCTTACGTTATGCCTGCTGGAACCCGGTTTTGTACCAGGTGCCCAATGGCGAGTTATTGTTATTCT
>CBIMFG010001163.1:0-2352 GCA_966243125.1 uncultured Niastella sp. | reverse complement strand
CTACCGGCAATCATCGCTTTTCCGGTGGTACTAATAAACTCACGTCGTGTTGACATTTTTTTACGTTTTAGTAAAGCTAAGGAAAGCCCTTACCCTGCAGCAATTTTATTTAATTAATTATTGAATTCTACAATAATATTATACATTTGGCTCATACCTGGACTAACGCCCATGAAACCCTTTAACACTGTTTTCTGCCTGATTTTATGCTGTTGCATAAGTAGATCATTTTGCCAGAATCTAACCTATTATAATTCTCCCGCCGACGACGTTATCAAAACCAAAGAATGGATCGATGCTACCGATAAACGGTATAAAAGCGACGTGTTGGCCCTCTCGTGAAAAAATAAAAAATACTACGAGGATATCTTCAAAAGCCGTTATGAGAACATCAAAAAGATGTATGATCGAAAAGAACTGATAACGGAAGCTGGCGCCAATGGTTATCTGCAATCCTTACTTCAGCAAATTAAAAAATCAAACCAGGCACTTGGTTCATTGGAAACCCGCGTGGCTTTTTCGCGCGTGTGGTGGCCCAATGCCAGCAGTATGGGCGAAGGCACCATCGTATTCAATATAGGTCTGTTTTATAAGTTACAGAACGAAAGCCAGGCAGCATTTGTGTTGTGTCATGAGCTGGCACACCTGTATTTGAACCACAGCAACAACTCTATTGACAAGTATGTTAACACGGTGTATTCCGACGAGTTTCAGAAAGAATTAAAAAAGATCAGCCAGAGTCAATATCAAAAAACGCAACAGCTGGAAAAACTGACCAAAGCAATCACCTTCAACAGTCGCCAGCACAGCCGTGAACACGAAGCCCAGGCCGATTCCATGGCTGTTGAATGGCTGAAAAATACGTCGTTTGATGTACGCGAGTCGCTCACCTGTTTGGCATTGTTAGACAGCATCGATATTGAAAAATACAATGTAACGCCGGCATTGAACCGCGTGTTCAATTTTCAGGAATACCCGTTTCAGCCCCGGTGGACACAAGAAGAAAAATCCTTGTTCAATACCCTGGCCGCCAGCACAGAAGAAGAAAGCAGAAAAGAAAGAGACTCCTTAAAAACGCACCCCGATTGCAGCAAACGCATTGGCCTGTTGAAAGACAGAGTGGCCACCTATTATAAACCCAATAGCCGCGCCTTTGTGGTGAACGAGACAGCGTTCAAACAACTGCAGCATGATTTCGATTATGAGATCATCAATTACCTGTACCGGTCAGACGATGTTTCGCGCAGCCTGCACTTTACCCTGCAAATGCTGGAAACCCAGCCCAATAATGCCTATTTGATCACCAATACAGGCCGGTGCATCAACAAATTATTTAACGCCCAAAAGAACCATACGCTGAACAAGGTGATAGATCTGCCATCAACTTACGGCGACCAACATTATAATGCCTTACTGGAGTTTATACAACGTGTGCGATTGACCGATTTGGGCGCCTTCAGCGATTACTTCCTACTGTACAATCAAAACACGCTGATGGCTAATGAAGATTTTCAGGCCGCATTGATTGACAGTAAGGCCAACTTCAATAAACCGGATGAACAACAGGCGCTAATAGACATGTATAAAAAACAATTCCCTTCAGGAAAATATCATTTTTAATTTTTTCCAAAACCTTCAATCACCATTATTGATAATCATGAAAAAACAGTTGACACTGGTACTGCTGGTATCCCTATTGCAACGGTTTTGATTATGCCTTTTCACAAACCGATAAATCGCACAGTACGTTTGTGGTTGGTTATACAGATTATATTCGTTCGAGCGATTATAAGGGATTAACCTTTAATTCCATCAGTTATTATAACAATAACTTTACTACAGATAAGATAAATCTTAAAACCGCTTCGTGCAGCATGCGCATTTTACCAGCCAAAACCGGCTCGGTAATGATCCTGGAGTATTTTAAAAAGGATAAGCGACTGGATATGCACTTAGAGAAAGTTAACTAGTTTAAGGTTTAAAGTATAAGGTAATGCCCGAATTTTAGAGCGCCCGCTATTAATCTGGCACTCTGAAATTCGGGTTTTAACTTTAAACCTTATACCTTAAACCTATCGTATCTGCGGAAACTCAATCCCCGTTATCTTCCGGTAAACATCTACAGCAAACAGATCGGTCATACCCGCAATAAAATCAACTACCGACTGCATATCGTTGTACAGCCTGTTAGGCTCCCCGGTGATTACAAATTGTTGTGAGATCAATTGCAGCAGCTTTTTTGATTTGGTTGATTTTGGACTAATCACCGCTGCAAAGAATTCCTTCAGTAACCCCCCAATTACATTATAACCGGCAATTTCAATTTCCACTACCGACCGGTGATTATAGATG